>JAEWME010000289.1 GCA_023393265.1 Bacteroidota bacterium
CTTCAGGATTGATTGGTCTGATCAACCAGTTTGTAAAGCAACGCAGCGTAGAAATTGGTCGCATCGACATTCAACGTAAATTTTCGTTCTTTGAAATCGACAGTAATTTCGAAAAAGAAATTATTAAAGCACTGAACAACAAAGTAATTGAGGGACATGCCCTGAATGTTGGACGCGTTGAATCGACCGCTGCAGATTCAGGAGAAAGAACCGGATATAGAAAAGACCGCGTTGATAATGGCTTTCGCGACAAGCGAAAGGATTTTAGAAGAGAAGGCGGATCGAACGAGCGATTTGACAGATCTAGAAAAAGAAGATAATAAAATGGGTTGCCGGATAACGACAGCCCATTTTTATTTTATCGGGTTGGTTTTCCTATTTTCTTGATGCGTAACTTAAAATCAACTGTCGAATCGGGCTTCGCTACCGGCATGGCAAAATTCAGCCGACTGTCGGGCTTCGTATTTGGCATGGGAACCGGTTGTACATCATTCATATTTCGAGGACCATTCAGATTACCTAATGGTTGACTATATACACTGTCGGGAACCAAAACTCTTACGTTTAATGAGTCAGAGTGAGGTTTCAGGATTAATCCCTCCAGATGTGGCGCTTTATTTACGACTTTTAAAGTATCAGGCATCTGAGAAAAAGCCGGTATACATCCGAAAACGATGAAAGTAGTCGCTGCAATAATTGTTTTCATAAGATAAAATTTTTCTTTCAACAGAGTAAAGAGAATTTATCTGCTCTCTATCGACAAACAAAATGCAAACCAAACCAAATGACTTAAATCATACTCTACAACATATTGAAAATCAACTCTCAAAGTTTCAGCCGCTTCATAAATTCACTGATATCGAATCGGATGCGAATCTTGGGCAGACTAAAACGGCCGCCGTGCTGCACCTTCGAAACCGAATAAATTTCGTCGATAATCGACTTGTATTTAGTTGCAATATAGTTTCGTTTCAACTTTAAGGTTGGCGACAATTCACCGCTTTGTGGTGTCCACTCTTCCGAAACAAGCCTGAAACGCTTGATCTCTTCGTGCTCGCCAAGGGTTTTATTAATAGCAGTCACTTCGCGCTGAACCTGCGCCAGCACTTCGGTTTTCTGGATTAAATCTTCATTGTCCTGAAAATTAATTTTCCGCTGGCTGCACCAGTTGTGGAGGTAAACGAAATTGGGCGAAATCAAGGCGCTTGCAAACTTCTCACCGGCACCGATCACCATCACCTGTTCGATAAAAAACGACTCTTTCAGCTTGTTTTCAATCATTTGCGGAGCAATATATTTTCCGCCTGAAAGTTTAAACATTTCCTTTTTTCGATCGGTGATTTTCAGGAATTTGCCATCGACCAATACTCCTATATCGCCCGTATGAAACCAGCCATCTTCATCAATCACTTCGGCTGTCAACTCAGGAGCTTTGTAGTAACCCATCATCACACCGGGACCTTTCACCAGAATTTCGCCGTCGTCGCCAAATTTCAGTTCCACACCCGGCAGAATCTCACCCACCGTTCCAACTTTAATCGACTTTTTGATGGGATTGTTAACCGCAATTACCGGCGAAGTTTCGGTAAGGCCGTACCCCTCCAGATTAACAATGCCGGCCATCCCAAGCGTTCGGGAGATTTGTGGCTGAAGGGCGGCACCACCGGAAACAATGTAAACGATGTTGTTTCCAAGCGCCTCGCGCCATTTGGAGTATATCAGTTTGTCGGCAATGCGGATTCGCAGTTTCAGGAAAAGATTGAACTTTTTATAATATTCGAAATGCCGGGTAAGTTTTACCGCCTGAAAATAAATTACTTTTTTGAGTCCTGTCAGTTCTTTTCCTTTCGAGAGGAAACCATCGTACACCCGTTCGAGCAAGCGGGGCACCGAATTGAACATGTGCGGTTTAATTTCTTTGATGGCAGAAACAATTTGCCCGATGTTTCCAACATAATAAATACCCATTCCCTTGTATTGAAAATGGTAATTCATGCTGCGCTCGTAAACATGGCAAAGCGGCAGGAAACTCAGCGCGTGGTGATCTTTACCGAGGTGGTGCATGTGCGAGTGTGCCACAAAATTCGAAACCAGGTTCCGGTGGCTTAGCATCACACCTTTGGGTACGCCTGTTGTTCCTGAAGTATAAATGATGGTAGCCAGATTGTCGGGCTGAATTTTTTCACTGATTTGCGCAAGGGCATCCGACCATTCGTCGCGTTTTGCAGCACCAAGGGCTATAATTTCCTGATAATTCTTTACACCGTCTACCTCATCAAAAGAATAAAGTATCGGCTTCTCCGGAAGTTTTTCGAGAATAGGAGAAAGCTTTTCGCACAACTTTTTATCTCCGGCCAGCAAGGCTTTTATTTCGGCATGTTCCAGAATATAAGAATACTCTTCCTCTCCGATTGTCGGATAAATTGGCACATGAATAATTCCGGTCATTGCCATGGCCATGTCGGCAAAATTCCATTCGGGACGATTGTTGGTAACCGTTGCAATTTTGTCGCCGCTCCTGAAACCAAGCGCGAGTAAACCCATCGCCATATCGCGCGATTTGGTCACATACTCCTGAGTGCTGTAAACATACCAGTCCTGGCCATTCTTGCCACCAAGCGCATCCTTTCTCGGAAATTCCTGAAGATAACGATCCAGAAGGTCAAAAGTCCTTCTCACTTCAGTTGTCATAGCAATATCTTTTAGTCGTTTAATCAGACTTTAAAGATACGACTATTTTATATTTTCAAAATTCAGTTTTTTCTGCCTGAAATTAGAAACCAGCAGCAAAGCCACAACCAGCGCGATAATCAGGTAAACCGACCAGTTGACCGAATCGACTGAACCGCGGCCATACGAATGCAATCCGCTCAGGTAATAGTTCACCCCGAAATAGGTCATCAACACCGAACTGAAGCCCAGCACCGAGGCAACTGTGTAGTTGTAAATTCCGCGTAAAGATGGAATCAGCCGCATGTGGGCGATGAACGAATAAACTACCACGGTAACCAGTGCCCAGGTTTCTTTCGAGTCCCAGCCCCAGTATCGGCCCCAGCTTTCGTTTGCCCAAACACCGCCAAGAAATGTTCCAATGGTTAGCATGTACAACCCGACGGTGACCGACAATTCGCTGATTGTCGTCAGTTGCACTACCAAAGTTCTGATGTGCGCGTTGTTTCGGTCATTGACAATGCTGAACAGAATCAACACGAGCAGGCCAATAAACGCAGTCATTCCAAGAAAACCGTAACCGGCCGTAATGATGGCAACGTGGATCATCAGCCAATAGGAATTCAACACTGGTACGAGGTGCGTAATTTCCGGATTCATCCAGTTGAGATGCGCCACGAAAAGAATAATTCCGGTGAGCATCGATGCTGTACCAATAACCATCGGATATTTTCGGCCAAAAATCACACCGGCAAGCATCGTTGCCCAGGCCACATAAACCATCGACTCATATCCGTTTGACCATGGCGCGTGGCCCGAAACGTACCAGCGCAAAATCAGCCCGAAAGTATGAAGAAGGAAAACCACTCCGATGGCAAGAACAAAACCTGTTTTCACCTTCGGCCCCAAAACTTTTTGCCTGAAAATATTAACAAACAAGATGACCAGCAGAACAAATCCGATCAGGAGGTAAAACGGGAAAACACGCTTAAATGGGTTGAACTTGTTATAGAATATCTCTACACTCTTGTGCTGCTCAGTTGGCAGGTAACTGCCTCCCAGTCGCCCCTGATAGGCGCCGATGCTGGCCAAAATTTGCCGACTGCTGATCTCTCCTTTTCCGGTGAGCGACTCTTTAAAAAGCTCGAACCCGCGGGAGATGAACAAAGAATCGGCGGATGGTAAGCCAACCGGATGACTTCCGGGCGCATACCATTTACTCGAACGATTTGCCCCGGGAAACATGGTAAACATGTCGCCATTAATAATCATGAAACAAATATTGACGCGCTCGTCGGTATTGATAATCTCCTTATCGTATACGCTCCTGAAGGCTGGCATCTTGGCAAACGCCGCTTTCACTGCGTCCATTAGTTTGTAGTTACCCTGCTCATCAAAAAAGGAAATCAGCGGTACGCGGTTATCGCTTGCGCCCAGCAATTGTTTGATGCGGTCGTCGGATACTTTTACCAGCGAAACATTGCGCCACAGCTCCGGATAAACATATAAACCGAGCATCACTTCTTCAGGAGAAAAACCGTCGAAACTTGATTGGCGGCTTACTTTCCGGAGTACTTCGGAGGCCAGCGTCGAAACAGGCTCTATTCGTTCGTCGGGGCCCTGTATCCAAAGTCGCGAAAACTCATTCAGCATATCCTTGTCCATTCTTGGAATAGAGGCAGTTTCGGAACCGGCGGCGAATGCTGAGCCAGTTCCCAATGCAAACAAAGCCATCACGAGCACAGCCACCGGAGCCGAATGTTCTTTCAGCCTGCGTATCAACTGATGGAAACGTGAATGTTTGCTTAGCAGCGCCAAAACAAAACCGAGTCCGAGCAGGAAATAGCCGATATAAGTCACTGTCGTACCAAGTTTGTCGGCATTCACCGACAGAACGGTTCCCCACTCATCCTGATCGTATGACGACTGGAAAAATTTATAACCCCTGTAATTGAGCGTATTGTTCATAAAAATTCTGAAATTTCGGTTGACACCTTTTTCGTGGTCATTCAGGATAATTTCACTGGCAAAC
>JAEWME010000309.1 GCA_023393265.1 Bacteroidota bacterium
GGAGTCACCGAATCATTGGTTGTCGTTGAGGCCCGCTTTAAAGAATATTGTACCACTTTCGGGAAAGAGGTTTTCGACGATTACCAGGTTCAGGTAAAAAAACTAGCGCAAAACATTGAGCTTCTTCAGGAAACATTCGAAAAAGATTCGACTGGTACGGCAGGACGCATCACCAGAATTTTCAACGACAAAACCAAAGAAGCCGATATTTATATGAAACTGCGGCTTATTACCGATTCGCTCATTTTCTCGGCCGGAAACCTTCAGGACAATAAGGCGGAACTCGAAAAATATATTGGTAATCAATCGACGCTGAAGGTTGATACGGTGAGCTTTACGCGAACCACCGAGCTGCATAAAAAGGGAATTTTGGGTAAGCTTAAAAGTGCTATTGTCGGTGAAAAAATTCAACAACAGGAGAATACAAAACTTCGCGTGCAGTCGGGTGTCGATGCAGAGCGGAACAATATCAGGCAGGCGATGATCAGAGCACTTCAGGCCAACAAAGTTTCTGCTGGCAGTCCAAATTTCAACGAGTTGGTTAAAAAAACAGTGGAGTTGAAAGAAAGCGAACTAAAGCTCATTGAAATTAATAATTCGCTCATCGGACAAATTCAGCAACTAATTGAGGAAGTGAAGATTAGCATCCGTCAACAGGAAGCCGAACACAATAGTTTGTTCCTGAAAACGGTTCGCCATTCAACAGATTTTTTGCAAAATATCCTGATTGTTTTGATGTTGCTGGCTTGTTCGCTGGCTGTTTATATTTTGCTGCTGGCTTACCGAAACGGCAAATTTCAGGATAACATCATTTCTTTAAATGAGAAAATCAGGAAGGATTCGATTGAAAAGGATAAGTTTTATTCGATCGTCAGTCACGACATTATGAACCCTTTCAATGCCCTTCTTGGGTTTAGTAAAATACTGAAAGATGCGGTGAAGGAAGGTGATCAGAAAGAAGTGGAAGAATGTTCGGCTATTGTTCACCAGTCGGCCAACCGGATTTCCGATTTGCTTCAAAACTTACTGGTGTGGTCGCGGATGCAAAACGGGAAAATGCAGTTTGATCCGAAAAGTCAGAGTATCAACCAGCTTGTTGGCACTGCAATGAGCGTTGTTTCGCCCATCGCAAAAAATAAAGAAATAAAGCTGGGTTGGGACGTAAAAGGGGAATTAAAGGCTGAAGTGGATAAGAACATGATTAGTTCAGTGATTCAGAACCTGGCTACCAACGCAATTAAGTTTACTGAAAAAGGTGGTGAGGTAAATCTTTGGGTTTCTCCGGAAAATGGGAACCTGAAATTTGCTGTTTCCGATACTGGAGTGGGGATGAGTGATGAACAGCTTCAAAAACTTTTCAGGCTCGATCAAGCTTCTTCGTCGCGCGGAACTGCCGAGGAAACCGGCACCGGACTTGGACTCATCATTTCGAAGGAATTTGTCGAGAAACATGGCGGAACAATTTGGGCTGAAAGTGCTACCGGGAAGGGTAGTACGTTTTACTTCACCATTCCGGTGAAGTAAGACTCGACTCCTGAAGGAGCTTTGATTTTTAACCCTGGAGCGCAGCGCTAAAATCATTTTTTACATCATTACTGTTTTTTTCTGAAATAAATACTAAAGTACAGTTAATAGTAAGTGTTTTTTTTACCGATTACTATCTTGTTGCTGCGTAGGGTTTTGAGATGTTTTAGTTTTTTAAACATCTCCTTTATAATAGTTGGGTGTATCAACTATCTGGATAAAGATGCTTAATATTGTTACATGATTGAATTTTGCCTTTACTTAAATGGTTTAGCGGAATTTTATGATGACATCGAGATTTAACATTGTTGTCCTGTTCTTTTTGAGTTTCGTTTTTTCTTCAGGTGCCTCTCCCGTAAAATTCTATAGTGTCAATTCACTGTTTGGCATTTCGATGCGCGAAACCAACTCTGTGTGCTCCGATGAGCAGGGATTTATGTGGACGTCGTCGAAAACCGGCATTTTGAGGATCACTGAAGATGATTACCGCATTTACCATCTTCCTTACGAAACTGCCGACGTAATTAAAGTAAAACTGCAGTACAAAAATTTAAGTCTTCTGGCTTATACCAATAACGGACAGATTTTCGAATATGACCATGTGTCTGATCATTTTCAATTGGCTGTTAATCTGCGAAAACACATTGTGAATGATGATTTGATTGTTTTCGATTTATTAATTGACGATGCCAATATTTGGTGGATCTCCACTTCTTCTGGAATTTACAAATATGAGAAAGGCAATTTACAGCCTGCATTTGAGTTTTCGTCGAATCGTTATGGCATTACGTGGTTTGATCGTACACATATTATCGTTGCAAAGCTGGACGGAATTTGGATGTTCAATATTCAATCGCTCGAAAAAAAGCAGATTTATGTAGCAAAACCACATGAATCATTTCATTTTTTTTCACTTTGTCTGGAGGCTGATAAGACTCACCTCTGGATGGGAACTTTGTCGGAAGGATTGTTCCAATATGATTTTGGCCGCAAAACGATTTCTCCTATACTGAAGGCAGTATTACCCGATCAACCAATCCTTGACATTGTAGAAAACAGCGATTCAACGTGCCTGATTGGGTTCGACGGACAAGGGATTTGGGAGCTTCGAAAGCGAATCCCAAAGGTGCTGAATATTTATACAGAAAGTCTGGATGTTCCCTATTCGCTGAAAGGAAATGGTGTGTATGATATGTTTTGTGATCCGAACCGGAGAGTCTGGGTTTGCACATACAGCGGCGGGCTTTCGTTTTTCGACCAGTCTTCCCCTTTGGTTACGCAAATTACCCATTCACCCAACAATTCAAATTCTCTGGTAAACAACGATGTGAATGATGTTTTGGAGGACAAGGAAGGGAAAATGTGGTTTGCAACAAATAATGGAATTAGTTACTGGAACCCGGCTACCAACGAATGGCGAAACCTATATAGCGACAAAGAGAAACAGGCGCGTGTCTTCCTCTCCCTTTGCGAAGATAATCGCGGAAGGATTTGGGCAGCCAACTATTCTTCGGGTGTTTATGTGCTTGATAGAAAAACAGGACGTGAACTGGCTCATTACCAAAAAGGAATCGGTTCGCCTTTGCTTAATAATTTTATTCTGAATATATACAAAGACAGTGCAGGAGATATTTGGCTCGGTGGAGGAAATGGAACTGTGGTATGCTTTTCTGAAAAAGAAAATAAATTTAAAACCTATTCAGAAGAACCGATCGGTTGTTTTATTGGACTTGTCAACAATCAGATGTTTTTGGGGTGCAGCTATGGTTTGTCTGTTCTCAATAAACAAACGGGTATTGTCAAGCGGCTGATTCAGGGTCTGCTGGTCCGCGATGCGGTGATGGTGGAAAAGGACATTTGGATATGCACTTCAGGAGAGGGTTTAATCCGCTATAATTACGAATCGGGTGATACAGAGCGATTCACCATTCAGGATGGTTTGCCTTCGAATTTTCTTAACAGCATGATCGTACGTGGCGATTATTTCTGGATTGGAACAGAGAGTGGATTGTGCCGTTTCGATCCTCACACAAAAGCAGTTTCGACATATTCTTCTATTTACACGCTTTCCCGGGTTTCTTTCAATGCCCGTGCCCGAACAAGTCTGCTTAATGGGCAATTGGCCTGGGGCACCAACAACGGAGTAGTTATTTTTTCGCCTGATTTGGTGAGCGAAAGTCCGGCAAGCGGGAAAATATATTTTCAGGATTTGACCGTTTCCGGAAGGTCTTTGCGTGATATTCCTTCCTTTGATCTGAAAACGCCTGTCGATAGCCTGAAGTCGATCAATCTGAAATATTTTCAGAATACAATTAGTCTGGAACTGGTTCCGATTGGCATATCTTCGGATGCCCGGTTTTCGTGGATGCTGGATGGATTTGACAAAGAATGGACCTCGCCTGCAAGTAACCGGATTGTAACATACACCAACCTGCCGAGCGGCACATATCTGTTGAAAGTGAAACTTTACGAAAGTTCACTGTCGAGCGTGATTAATGAACGTTCAATCCGGATAAAAATCATTCCACCTTTCTGGCGAACAATTTGGTTTATTGTAATAGTATTTGTCGTTGTATCAGGAATTCTCATCCTCTATTTTCTTTTTTATGTAAATAGGTTAAAACAAAGACATACGGAGGAAAAAGTACGGTTTTTTACCAATACGGCACATGATATCCGAACCTCGCTGACCCTGATTAAAGCGCCGATTGAAGAACTTGGACACGAACGAGAACTTTCATCATCAGGAAAAACATACCTGAATCTTGCCCGAGAGCAGGCTCAGCGTCTTTCGTTCGTAGTGACACAATTAATGGATTTTCAGAAGGCTGATGTTGGCAAGGAACAACTAAACCTGGTAATGGTCGATTTGGTGCAGTTTATTTCGGTCCGAAAAATCATGTACGAATCGTTTGCCCAAAATAGGGGAGTCAAGCTCATTTTCAACTGTGAAAAGTCAAATTGTGTAACTGCCATTGATGAAATTAAAATGGAAAAGGTGGTTGATAATCTTCTTTCCAACGCTGTAAAATATTCGCACCCGGGTGGTCAGGTTCTTATCGATTTTAATTGCACAGATAAGAAATGGATGTTGCAGGTTAAAGACTGGGGAATAGGCATTGGCCGGAAAGCACAGCGGCAGCTTTTCAAAGAGTTTTACAGAAGCGACAATGCAATTAATTCGAAAGTTGTCGGTTCAGGAATAGGCTTGTTGCTCGTCAGAAAATATGTGTCGATGCATGGCGGAGAAGTGGATTGTGAAAGTCAGGAGAATGTGGGTTCAACTTTTCGGATAGAAGTACCGGTTAGAGAGGTAGCTGGACCAGTTTCTCCGTCCGGTCTTTCTGCCAAAGTGAATGTGCAGGAGGCTCCACCTGAAGCAACTGTTGCAATCGATGGTGGCGAAATTGCATTAAGTCGTGAATTGAAAGTCCTTGTCGTTGAAGATAACGATGATTTATTGGGTTTTATGAGTAGTGCTTTAAGCAATGAGTTTAAAGTTCTTAAAGCAGAAGACGGTGTTCGGGCATGGGAAGTTATTTCCAGACAATTGCCCGATTTAGTTGTATCGGATATCATGATGCCCAACATGAATGGGTACGATTTATGTAAATTGATCAAGTCGACATACGAAACATCACATATTCCAATTGTTTTATTGACTGCCCTTTCAGAAAAAGAGGAACAGTTGTTTGGTTTGGGTTTAGGCGCCGATGATTACCTGACAAAACCATTTGACATGAATCTACTGATACAGAGAATAAAATCGATAATCCGAAACAGGGAAGCCGTCAGAGAAAAAGCTTTGAAATTAATCAAAGGTGGTTCATCTGAGCCGATTTTTACGAATGACCTGAATGACAAGTTCCTGAAACGAATTCTTGAAGTAGCCAGGGATAATATTTCGAATGTACAATTCAGTAAAGAGTTATTTGCTTCGGAAATGAATATGAGTCCTTCACTGCTTTATAAAAAGGTTAAATCGCTGACTGACCAGACACCTACTGATTTCATCAAGATTGTACGTCTCGATAAAGCACTCGAATTATTAATGGAAAAAAAATATACAGTTACAGAAGTAAGCGAATTGTGCGGATTTGCGAGCGTGGCATATTTCAGTACTGTTTTTAAAAAGCATTTTGGCAAGTCTCCAACCGAGGTAGTTGAATAACTATTCCATGGAATTCGACTGCATATTTCAAAGAATACATCCCTTTTCTTTCGGCTACCTGCCCAGACATTTTTATTGCTATATATTTCTAAAGTAAAGCCAAAGATTTGGCTTTTTGTATTATGATTCTGTTTGTCAGGCTTTTGTTTGCTTCTGTGTAGGGTTAATATTTTATTAGTTTTAAATATTATCTGAATTTGAAAACAGAATATCTATAATTAAAAGCCGTTGAGGCGCCCTCTCTTTACTTTTACTTTCGATAAACAATCTAACGAACCTAACCGCATTATGAAAAGAAAATTTTGCTTCCCAGTTGCAGGGAAATCTCTTCGTGCGTTTGTTTTTATAGGTGTCACACTAACACTTGTATCTTTTAGTATTTGTAATGATGGTCAAAGTTCCGGCAATGATTCTGCAGGAAAATCGTTGGCGCATTTCGATTACTTTAAATACACTGGCAATGATGACATTTATAATGAAAACACGCTTCCTTCAAAAGAGTATTTCTATAATCCTGTTTTCCCTGGTTGGTATTCCGATCCGAGTATATGTTCCAATGGCGAAGATTATTTTTTGGTGACATCCACATTTTCTTATTTTCCGGGAGTCCCGATTTTTCACAGCACAGATTTAGTAAACTGGAAGCAAATTGGCCATATCCTCGACCGTGAATCACAATTACCGCTAAAAGGACAGCGAACAAGCGGTGGAATCTTTGCCCCGGCAATCAGTTACAATCCCAACAACAAGACTTATTACATGATTACGACCAATGTTGGAGCTGGAAATTTCTTTGTTAAAACAAAAGACCCGTTTGGGTCCTGGTCAGAACCGGTCTGGCTTCCTGATGTAAAAGGAATTGACCCTTCCTTCTTTTTCGACGACAATGGCAGGGCCTACATTGTAAATAATGATGCCCCTGAAATGAAGCCTCAATACGATGGACACCGCGCAATATGGGTTCAGGAATTTGATGTGAATACCGACAAAACTACCGGGCCGCGAAAGGTGCTTATTAACGGAGGTATTCATTTTGAGGAAAAACCTATTTGGATTGAAGGCCCTCACATGTATAAAATAAATGGTCAGTATTATTTGATGGCGGCAGAGGGAGGAACTGGACCTAACCATTCTGAAGTAATTCTGAAGGGCGATTCTCCTATGGGAACATTTGTTGCCTGGGATAAAAATCCGATTCTGACACAGCGACAACTCGATCCGAACCGTGAAAATCCGGTAACCTGTGCGGGTCACGCTGATCTGGTAAAAACAAAAGAAGGCGACTGGTGGGCCGTGTTTTTGGCATGTAGACCAATCAATGGGCAGTTTGAAAATCTTGGTCGTGAGACATTCATGATGCCTGTGAAATGGAGTTCCGATGGTTTTCCATATATGACTCAAGGAAATGACCTTATTCCCGTACTTTTAAAACGGAACGGAACAGAACGCAATCATGCTACCACTTTTGGCAACTTCAGTTATTCCGAAGATTTTGAAAAAGAGAAACTTGGACCCGAATGGATGACGCTTAGAACCCCTGCTTCCGATTTATACTCGCTAAGCGAAAAAAGCGGGTTTTTATCCCTTCAGTGTGCTGAGACGAATGCCACGGAGCGTAATACTCCGGCTTTTGTATGCCGCCGGATACAGCATCACAAATTTGAGTGCACTACACAGATAACCTTCGATCCTGCGAAAGAAACCGATGAAGCCGGAATGCTGCTCTATAAAGATGAATTTCACCAATACTTTTTCGGTATCGCCAAATCGGCGACTGCACGAAAGATCAGCCTGATAAAAGTTTCAAATTCCGGTAAGGAAGTACTGGCAAGCCAAGAAATTGAGTTAGGAAAGCCCATTCTATTGAGTGTCAATTCAACGGGAATGAGTTACGATTTCATTTTTAAAGTAGGAAACGGTGAAGTTAAATCACTGATTAGCGATGTTGATGCAAGATTTTTGTCTACCGCCAATGCTTCAGGATTTACCGGAACAACGATTGGAATGTATGCTACAGGAAAACCATTGAAATGAATTGTGTTTTCAGGAAAAATAAATATAAAATAAACTACTCATTAAATGAATTGACTATGCAGACATGAAAAATCACTAACAAAACAGGATTCCCTGTTCGCTGATTGTCAATGAATTTTGACTTCTAAACTGGATTTTATTAACTAACTTAATTGTATTTTATGATGAAAAAAAGCAGACTAGTTCGGTATGCAGCAGTTATGTTACCATTGTTGTTTTTCTCTCTCTGGAGCTTTGCTCAATCCGTAGTGGTGAAGGGTACGGTTACCGATGAAAAGGGCGGACCAATGGTTGGTGTAAATGTTGTAATTGAGGGAACAACCTCGGGTGTTATTACTGATGTAAATGGTAAGTATCAGATTCAAACCGATGCACAATCGGTTCTTACCTTCTCTTTTATTGGTTATAAAGACCAAAGTGTGGTTGTAGGCAGCCAGACAGAAATAAATGTTAAGCTCGAATCCAGCGATGTCGAGATGGATGAAGTGGTTGTGGTAGGTTATGGTACACAGCGCAAAGAAGCTGTCACCGGATCTGTGGCTTCCATGAAAGGTGAAACTTTGCGCGATGTGCCTGCGCCCAACATTACCCAGGCTTTGCAGGGTAGAGTTGCTGGTGTGGAATTGGCACAGACTTCAACCAAACCTGGTGCTACCATGCAGGTTCGTATCCGTGGTACCCGTTCGCTTACCGCCAGCAACGATCCGTTGGTAGTGCTCGATGGTATTCCTTTTTCTGGTTCTTTGAGCGACTTGAGTATTAGCGATATAAAGAGTGTCGACATCCTGAAGGATGCTTCGGCTACTGCTATTTACGGTTCGCGCGGTGCTAATGGTGTTATTTTGGTAACAACCAACAAGGGTCAGAAAGGTCAGAAAGCCCGAGTAAGCTACAACGGTTATTATGGTGTGAAGAATATTTATGCCAA
This sequence comes from Bacteroidota bacterium, assembly GCA_023393265.1. GTDB lineage: Bacteria > Bacteroidota > Bacteroidia > Bacteroidales > Prolixibacteraceae > Aquipluma. The sequence goes on from JAEWME010000309.1 coordinate 8,658, forward strand.
ATATCCGATGATGAATGGCCCGGAATTCGTTGCCCTTCGCAAGGCCTCTGGCAGATATGCAAATGGAGCCGATGAAGCTGATGATGTGAATGTTGATTGGCAGGACCTGTTCTATCGTACTGGTAATGTCACTACTCAGAATGTTGGAATAACCGGTGGTACACAACAGGGAAGCTACAATTTTGGCATCGACTATTATCACGATCAGGCAGTGATCCCAACCCAGCAGTATAACCGTATTGCACTACGCGCTGCAATCGATCAGCAAATCGGAGAATATTTCAGCTTTGGGTTCAGTTCTAACAGTAACTACAATACCAACGAAGGCAGTCAGGTTGGCTTATATGGTATTTTAAGTATGTCGCCTATAGCCAATCCGTATAACGAAGATGGTAGCTGGAAACGCACAGTAAAAATGCCTCTTGACGAGCAATATGTATATTCAAAAGAAATTGTTGAGGATTTGGAAGACAGGTGGTTGAACTTGACCCGTGGTTATGCGACCCGTAACTCACTTTATGGTGAAGTCAAAATTCCTGGTATCGAAGGATTAAAATATCGGGTAAATCTTGGATTGGATTTTATCCAAAGCAACAATGGTAGTTATACCGGAGTTGGTGTCGGAAGCACAACGGTTGACACTCCCTCAAGTGCGTCTATTACTAACTCTCATAATTACAAATGGATGGTTGAGAACCTTCTTTCGTTCGATCGTACTTTTGCCCAAAAGCACCAGATTAATGCTGTTGCCATGTATTCGGTAGAACGCAGTACCTATTTTGATTCAGGAATGTCAGCAAAGGGAATTCCTTCTGATGACTTTCAGTTTTATAGCATAGGTCAGTCAACAGGCGAAATTACAGCTAACTCAAACGATACAGGTAAATATTGGCAATCGGGTTTGCTCTCTTATATGGGGCGTATCATGTATTCATTTGATAACCGCTATATGCTGACAGCCACTGTTCGTTCTGATGCTTCATCGGTACTTGCCAAAGGACATAAATGGCACACCTATCCTGCTGTTTCAGCCGGTTGGAATATTAAAAACGAAGCTTTCATGAACTCAGTAAACTGGCTTGACCAACTGAAAGTGCGTGTGGGCTATGGACAAACTTCGAACCAGGCGGTAAATGCATATAGCACATTGGGTAAATTGAGTACAAGGTATTACAACTTTGGTGATGCCACATATTCAACCGGCTACTATGTTACTCAACTTCCAAATGACAAATTAGGCTGGGAATATTCTAAAACATGGAACTATGGTGTAGATTTTACCATCCTGAAAAACAGACTCTCAGGAACATTTGAGTACTATTCTACCAAAACTGAAGATATTTTGCTCAGTTTGGGTTTACCTCCAACATCAGGTGTAAGCAGCTATACTGCCAATATTGGTGCAACTGAAAACAAAGGTTTCGAATTCTCTCTGAATGGTACCATTCTCGATAATGTAAATGGCTGGACCTGGGAAGCTGGCGTAAATGTATATTCCAATAACAACAAATTAGTTAGCCTGGCTTCCAATCAACTTAAAGATGAAGGAAACGGCTGGTTTATTGGTCACAACATTAATGCAATCTACGACTACAAGAAAATCGGACTTTGGCAACAGGACGATCCATATAGATCGATTTTAGAACCGGGATCTGACAAAGATATTGTAGGATCAATTAAAGTACTTTATACCGGAGATTACAATGAGGATGGTACTCCGACCAGACAAATAGGTCCTGCTGACCGCCAAATTATGGACATTGACCCTGATTTTGAGGGCGGATTTAATACCCGTGTAGCCTATAAAGGATTTGATTTAAGTGCAGTAGGAACATTTAGAAGCGGAGGCGTACTCGTGAGCACACTTTACAGTGGTTCAAGTTACCTGAATTTGATGACTGGTCGTCGTGGTAACGTTAAAGTTGACTACTGGACTCCGGAAAATACTGATGCCAAATATCCGAATCCGGCTGCTAAAATTAGCGGAGATAACCCTAATTATGCCAGTACACTTGGTTATTTCAATGGGTCATACCTGAAAGTTCGTACCATCACTTTGGGCTATAATTTCGAACAAAATTCATGGCTGAAAGATACTGGTATCTCGAGACTCCGACTGTATGTTCAGGTTCAGAATCCATTTGTAATGTTCTCCGATTTCACCAAAGAATCGGGCCTTGATCCTGAAACGAACTCTTATGGTAACGAAAACATTGCGACCGGCGGATATAATAAACGCATCCTTTCAGTAGGTTATAATACACCTTCTACCCGCAACTATTTGGTTGGTATTAATTTATCATTTTAACGAGAGATAATTATGAAACATATAGCTATTAAACCAATTTTAGGAACAGCCCTGTTAACGTTGTTTTTAGCTTCGTGTAACGACGTTTTGGACGAACAGCCACGCAGCCTTTTGGTTCCGGATTATTTTAAAACCGAAGCCGGTGTCAACGGTGGACTGACTTCGTTATATGCGCATTTGCGTTACATCTACGGAAATGCCTATTATTACAACTCTGGTGTAACCGGAACCGACGAAGCGACTTATGCACAGCAGGCAGATGGTAATTTTAAGATTATGGATATAAGTGGTCAGGGGAATATCACTCCTTCAGCCGATGGTGGTCCAGGCGTACTTTGGGGAAATGCTTTCCCTGCAATTAATACGGCAAGTGGTATCATCGAAAATGCGACTGAAGTAGGCCTCAGTCCTGCCTTGATTGCTGAAGCCCGATTCTTCCGTGCATTCGACTATTTTATGCTGGTGCAAACTTATGGCGGCGTTCCGCTCGATTTGGGCGCTGGTGAGTTAAAATTCAATACATCAACGGTAAGAACTTCAGTTCGTAACACAGTGCCTGAAGTTTATACCAAAGCTATTTTCCCCGACTTGCTTACTGCAATTAACGATTTGCCTGAAAAGTCGAGGTTAACTGGTACAGTTACTAAAACAACAGCACGTCTTTTCCTTTCAAAAGCTTATCTCACATACGGCTGGTGGCTGGAGAATCCCAATAATATTCCCACCTATCCGTTGTGCGACCGTACTGACCCTGATGGCCACAATGCACAGTGGTATTTCCAGCAGGCTTATGACGTGGCAACAACCGGAATCGAAAATCCGGGATCATACGGCTTGCAGTCAACTTTCTACGATGTGAATGTTGGCGGAAATGATCGTAACAGCGAAATCGTATTCTATGCCGACCATACACAGACAAGCGAAAAGTATACGGGAGCAAGCCTTACTTATGGTAATGGCGGTGATGCCGATAATTTTGCTGCATGGATGATGACCTGGAATTATACTGAAATCAGGAGTGGAAAAAATCCTGACGGATCAGGGCAGGTTACAACAGTTCTTCGTGAAGCAGCTCAGGATCTTGGTCGTCCCTGGACACGTATGGCTCCTACAATTAATGTGCTTGAAGGTACATTTGCCGACAAAACCAATGACTCCAGATTCGATGGTACATTCACCCTCGTTTATCGGGGCAACTGGCCAAAAAATAACGACAAAACTGAGTTCTATTATGGAGCCAATGGCATGAAAGTTTATCCGGGAGATCCAATCCTTTCGTTCATTACTGAATCGGATGGAATTACATACCCGAGCGGTGCCGGAAACAGTAATGTGGGTGCCGGAACTTTGCCTGACAGAGCTGACTATGTAATTGGTCTTGATGGAGTGAGCCGCATTGTTTATCCAGGAACCTGGAAAATGAGTACTTATCGTACCGACAATGGAACCGGTCTGGGACAGCCCAACGCCTCAATCACCCGTCCGTTTGTGATTGCCAAATTTTCAGAGTTATATCTGATAGCAGCCGAAGCTGCTGCGAAAGGTGCAACTGTAAAAACTGGAAAGAGTGCTAAAGACTTGCTTAATGTATTGAGAGCGCGTGCCGGAAAATGGAAATTCGACAGGTCAAAAAATATGGCTAAAGTTGAAGACCATAGCGCAGAAATGATTGCTGCAACTCCTGATGTAGTTGATGTTAATTATGTTTTAGCCGAACGTTCGCGCGAACTTTACGGCGAAGGTTATCGCTGGCTCGATCTTGTTCGTACACAAAAATGGGCCGAACTGGCAGGTACCTATAAAATTGCAGGAACTGCAAAAGGTGACCACAATCCGGTTACTGTGACACGTTCAATTCAACCAAGCCTCTACTTGCGTCCAATTCCACAGAGTCAGATCGACGGTATGGAAATGACTCCGGAGGAAAAGAAAGCTTATCAAAATCCAGGATATTAATGCGGCGGTTAGTGATTTTGATTGGTTGCTTCAGTTTTGGAGTAGCCAATCTTTCTTCACCAATTAATGAAAGACCTCAAATATTCACTAAAATAATGTAACTCCGGATAACATAAGTTAAGGAATTGTGTTTATTATTAGTGATAGTTCCAATCCCGGACGAATTTTCGTCCGGGATTTTTCTTTTCAGGACAATTCATAATACCATCGAAGATCATTTTCTTATAAATTTCTTTTTTTATAATGAATAGTCGATCAGTCTATTCTTTTGTAAATCAGTTAATTTTTAAATTGCATTATCCTGATATGTTGTTGGACAGTAAGAAATTTGAGAAAAATAAGCGTAAAACTGACAGTTATTAAACCTTTCAGTATTAAATTAGTCAAAAAATAAGTCCGGAAAACGAGAGGTATTGTTTCTGGATGGAGGAGTGGTTTAATCAGAAATCAGCCACCCCAATGGTAATCTAATACTAAACTAAAATTTATGAGACAACCTATTCTCGTAGCAGTAATTGTCCTGCTAGCTTTTCTTTCAGCTTTTTCGCAAAGCAGCACAAAAATGGCCCCAGAGGGTTTTGATACGGTTCGCGACGGAATTTTACATGGTAAAATTGACACAATCACTTATCATTCTTCAACGGTAGACTCCGAACGCAGAGCTCTGATCTATACTCCTCCAGGCTATTCTCCTGATACCAAATATCCGGTTCTCTATTTGCTTCATGGCATAGGGGGCGACGAAAAAGAGTGGTTCTCTCAGGGTCAGCCGCAGGTTATCCTCGATAATTTATATGCTGAAAAGAAAGTTGAGCCAATGATTGTGGTACTTCCAAATGGTCGTGCAATGAAGGATGACCGCGCCGGTGGAAACATCATGGCTCCGGATAAGGTGCAGGCCTTTGCCACTTTTGAAAAGGATTTGCTCGTTGATTTAATTCCGTTTGTCGAGAAAAATTACCCGGTTTTCACCGACCGGGAGCACCGTGCCGTGGCTGGTTTGTCGATGGGTGGTGGACAATCACTTAATTTTGGGCTTGGCAATCTCGACCGTTTTGCCTGGGTAGGTGGATTCTCGTCAGCACCAAACACCAAACGCCCTGAAGAATTGGTACCTGATCCGGAGAAAGCCAAACAGCAATTGAAATTACTGTGGATTTCTTGTGGAGACAAGGATGGACTAATCACCTTCAGCAAACGCACGCACGATTACCTGGTCGCGAACAAAGTCCCTCATATTTACCATGTCATTCCTGGAGGATTTCACGATTTCAAAGTTTGGAAGGACAATCTGTATATGTTTTCGCAGTTGATCTTTAAACCAGTTGATGATTCGGTATTTTCAATGTACAGCAACGAATAGCCGCCGTTGCGATTGTCTTTTTTCATCAAATCATTTTCAGAACTTATTGAACCTAATCGATATGAACAGAACCCAATTGTTTTCAAATATTGTGCTGATGGAAGGGTATAATTCGGCTGCGGAATACGCTCAGAGAAAAACAGCCGACACGTTCACCGAGGTATATGCCGGCAACTGTTTTACATGCTCTGCCTCGAACACATCTAAAATGAGTCGTGGTGTGGCTCGTGCTAATATCACCAAATCGTTCGTTCTATCAGTTTTAATTCTTCTGACGTTTAGCCTGAATGGTTTTTCACAGGCCGAATCGAGGCCTGCCGTCTCTAACATTCGGGGGGCACAGTATCCGCAAATTACTTCCGGAAGTCGAGCCGTTTTCCGGATAAAAGCACCGGATGTGAAAAGCCTGCAACTCGATCTTGGCCGCAAATATGATTTGGTGAAAAATGCCGATGGGGTTTGGGAAGTTACTACTGATTCGCTCAGTGAAGGTTTTCACTACTACTCTTTGATTGTTGATGGCCTGAATGTTGCCGATCCGGCCAGTGAAACATTCTACGGGATGGGGCGCATGGCCAGCGGAATTGAAATCCCGTTTTCAGGAGACGACTATTATGCGCTAAAGGACGTTCCGCACGGCGACATTCGCATCAAAAACTATTATTCGCCGGTGTTGAAAGCGTGGCGGAATTTTTACCTGTATACGCCTCCGGGATACGATCAGAACCTCAAAACCAACTATCCGGTACTGTACATTTTGCATGGCGGAGGCGAGGATCAGCGGGGCTGGGCCTTTCAGGGAAAAACCGATCGGATTATCGATAACCTGATTGCTTCAGGTAATGCGGTGCCCATGCTGGTCGTGATGGTGGATGGAAATATGCCGGCGCGCGGTTTTGGAATGGAAGCACTGAATACCTTCGAAGAAGAACTGATAAAAGGAATCATTCCGTTTGTCGAACAAAATTACCGGGTCAGAACGAACGCTGCGTCACGGGCGCTGGCCGGACTGTCGATGGGGGGCCTGCAAACGCTTCATGCCGGTTTGCGGCATACCGATTTATTTGCCTATCTGGGTGTATTTAGCTCCGGATGGTGGGCTAATCAGCCAGCACTTTCGGAGCCTGAATACGAATTTGCGAAAGCGAATGCCGAAACGATCGGAAAAAACCTGAAGGAATTTTGGATTTCTCAGGGTGGAAAAGAAGACATAGCCTGGCAGAACTGTCAAATCATGATGGGGCGCTTCGATGGAATGAATATTAAATACCGCTACAGCGAATATCCGGGCGGCCATGCCTGGCCGGTCTGGAGAAATAACCTGTATCAGTTCGCGCAGCTTCTTTTTAAATAACTCTTATTCCGGGTAGTTAATGGGTGATTTAACTACTCTTTTTTTGATTTTTTTAGAATCATTTAATGCCTCAACCTGAAAAATGAAAAGAATAATTTTTGCAACCGTTTTTCTTGCTGTTTGGAGCATAGCATCTGCTCAATTTGCCGGCATCATGCGCGGGCAAAACGCCGAACCTCTTCCGGATGGGTACAAGCCATCGGCGACCAACATCTTTCTGGCGCCATATCCGGCGGTGAACGCCGAAACCCGTCAGGCCATATTTAAAGTGAACGCACCCACAGCACAAACCGTCCAGGTTGATCTGGGCGGGAAAAAATACGACATGATCAAAGATGACAAGGGGGTGTGGACCTGCACGTCTGATCCGCAGGTGGTGGGTTTTCATTATTATGCCATCCTGATTGACGGAGTTGCGGTGATGGACCGGAACACCGAAGCTTATTTCGGCAGCAATTGGGAATCGTCGGGCATTGAGATTCCAGAGGGATCCGAAGGCGACTATTACCGGTTCAATAAAGCTATTCCCCACGGACAAATCCGCTCACTTTATTACTGGTCGGAAATTAACGGGCTCGAACGCCATTGTAACGTGTACGTTCCGGCTGAATACGAACAGAACCCGAACAAGAAATATCCGGCACTTTATCTGTTGCACGGGTGGGGAGAGGATGAAAACGGCTGGTCGAATCAGGGACATGTGGGCAATATCATGGATGGATTGATTGCTGAAGGAAAAGCTGTTCCGATGATTATTGTGATGGACTGCGGCGACATCAAGACAAATCCGGATGTGCGCAACGCGTCGACCAACGATGTGACCCAAATTTATGTGAATGACCTGATGCCGTATATCGATAAAACGTTCCGTACGGTCAACGATCGCCAGCACCGAGCGATGGCCGGTCTTTCGAGAGGAGGCATGCAAACCACCATGACGGTTTTCAACAACATGGATAAGTTTGCCTGGATGGGTACATTCAGCGGCTTTTTTATTGGCATGCCGCGGATGGGAGCAAATGCGGGAAACACGCAACCCGATATGAAGGCTCAAATTGAAACCGCTTTCAACGGGGTGTTCAAAGATGCAGTGGCCTTCGATAAACAAATGAACCTGCTCTTTATCAGTACAGGTACCGAAGAACGCACTCCAAAAGAAGCCGTCGATGCGCTGAAAGCCCATGGGATCAAAAATGTGGTCTATCACGAATCGCAGGGAACCGCTCACGAATGGCTGACCTGGCGAAGAGCACTAAAGGAATTCGCACCCAGAATTTTCAGGTAGTGACACGAAAACCCGGTTTCCGGCGATTGCGGATCTGGGCTATATTTTGGATATTTGGATAGCGATCGACGTAAAATGAAAACATGGGAAGTGCCAAAAAAACAGGCTATTGCCTGACGGGCGCCGAATATCTTCGGATCACGCAATAATTACACTGATTTACCTCAAAAATTTTGACGATCGAAATACCAGAACAGAACAGCCATAAAAGTTGAAACTGAAACGACAGGTTTCAGTGGATATTTAAAAATATATTTGTTTGCAAATCAATAAACTAATCTGACAGAGCATCTATTCAATTAATTTTAAGACGATTTTTATGAAATCAACACTGCATAAAACAACAGTTTTAATTTTCATTTCGGTTCTGATAATGGCCTTTATGCCGGCCGGAGAAAAAGCTATAAAACCAATTTATCTGAATACTTCCTATTCCTTTAAGGAACGTGCTGCCGACCTGATTTCGCGCATGACACCGGAGGAAAAACAGAGTCAGTTGGGTAATACCATGGCACCAATTCCGGGGCTTGGAATCAACCATTACGATTTTTGGGGCGAGGCTTTGCACGGTGTTGTAGGCCGCAATAACAACAGCGGGATGACCGCTACCTCTTTTCCAAACAGTGTGGCAGTGGGTGCAACCTGGGATCCGGAGCTGATCAAACGGGAAACTGAAGTTATTTCGGACGAGGCGCGCGGATTCAATCACGACCTCATTTTTACATTGACTTATTGGTCGCCGGTAATTGAACCTGCCCGCGACCCACGCTGGGGCCGGACTGCTGAAACCTTTGGCGAAGATCCTTTTCTGGTCTCACAGATCGGGAAAGGATTTATTCAGGGTTTGATAGGCGACGACCCCAAATACATCAAAGCCGTTCCCTGCGGAAAACACTACTTTGCCAACAACACCGAATTTAATCGACACTCAGGAAGTGCCAACATGGACGACCGCGATATGCGGGAATTTTACCTGTTGCCCTACCGGACGCTGATTCGCGACTACAACCTACCTTCGATTATGACGGCCTACAGTGCAGTAAACGGCGTTCCTATGTCGGCCAGCAAATACCTGGTTGATACCATCGCCCGAAAAACCTACGGACTGGAAGGCTATATTACCGGCGACTGTGGTGCGATTGATGATATTATCCGTGGCCACCATTACGCGAAGACCAATGAAGAGGCAGCGGCCTTGGGAATTAAGTCGGGAGTTGACACCGATTGCGGCGGAGTTTATCAAAACTATGCTTTGAAAGCGGTTGACAAGGGATTGCTCTCTTCGGGAGACATTGACAAGGCTTTGCTGAATATTTTCACCACCCGGATGCGACTGGGGGAATTCGATCCAAAGGAAATCGTTCCGTTCTATGGCATCAAGCCAGCCATTATCAACGACCCTTCGCACAATGATCTGGCCATTGAAATAGCGACGAAATCGCCTGTTTTACTGAAGAACAATCCGGTTGCCAGTAGCAAAGGTAAAGCATTACCGATTGATCTGAAGAACATCAAAAAGATTGCGGTACTGGGTCCTCAGGCCGATAAAGTTGAATTGGGCGATTACTCAGGACAGGTCGAACCGAAACTGGCCATCAGTCCGCTGAAGGGAATTCAGAACTACATTAAAGATCATCACTTCAACACGGAGGTGGTGTCCATCGCCAGCGGAAATACCAACCGAAACACCGATTTTATCACAGTAAACAGTTTTTTCACCATTCGCGATGGAAAAATGGGTAGCGAATTCAACGCAACTAAATTCGATGCGTCGGCGCCCGGATTAATTGTTTCAGAGCGTTTCGGACGGAACTCCATTCGGGGTATCAAAGATGGTGACTGGACAGCCTACAATAATGTGGACATTACAGAGGTTGACTCAATTCAGTTTAACCTGAACGCTTCCGGCGAAGGAGGTATCCTGGAAATCAGGGTCGGCTCGGTAACTGGTAACATGCTGGGCTCGGAGCTGATTAAACCCGCTCAGCAAAGGGGTGGGGGTGGCTTCCCGGGTTTTGCACGTCCACAAACACTTTCAGTAAAAATAAAAACACTCGGAATTACCGGGGCACAGACCCTCGTGATGGTTTACCGCGAAGACAAAAGTCAGTGCATTGATCAGGAAACCCTCGATTTGGCTGCTTCTGCCGATGTGGCCCTCATTTTTGTCGGAACCGATCAGAGCACCGGTCGCGAGGAATCGGACCGTTTTGCACTCACCCTGCCCGGCAACCAAAATCAACTAATCAGTTCGGTTGCTGCGGTGAATCCCAACACCATCGTGGTGATGCAAACCATGGGCATGGTTGAGGTAGAGCAATTCAAAAATAATCCCAATATTCCCGGCATCATCTGGACCGGCTACAACGGGCAGGCGCAGGGAACTGCGATGGCGAAAATCCTGTTTGGCGAGGCAAATCCGGGCGGAAAACTGAACGTTACCTGGCACAAATCGGTGAATGACCTTCCTGATTTTAATAACTACACATTACGGGGCGATGGTACGAACGGGAGAACCTACTGGTACTACGATAAAGACGTTTCTTACGAATTTGGGTACGGCTTATCGTACACTACTTTCAGTTACAGTAATTTCAAAATCAGCAAAAATGCAATTACCCCGAATGATCAGGTTACCGTGAGCGTGGATGTGCAGAATACCGGCAGCGTCGATGGAGACGAGATTGTTCAGGTTTATGTCAGGACGCCTGATAGTCCAAAATCACTGCAACGCCCCATTAAACGGTTAAAAGGATTTAAACGGGTAACCATTCCCGCAGGCCAGGTAAAAACGGTATCGATTGAAGTGGACTGCAAAGACCTTTGGTTTTGGGACGCCGAGAAAAAGAAAATCACGTTTGATCCCGGGAAATACATTTTTGAGGTGGGCGCCTCGTCACGGGCGATCAAAGGTCAGGTAGAAGCAACCCTGAGCGGCAGCTACAAGCCGGTGCTGAAAACGGTGGTTGCTGAGAGCGACCGCGTCGTGCTTCGTCCGGGCGATGTCATTCAAACGAGCGTCACCGCTGCGATGTCTGACGACAGTTTCTACGACATTTCAAAGGCCAAAATCGAATTTAAGAGCAATAACCCGGCGGTGGCCTCGGTTGAGGGGAACGGCAAAGTAACAGCAACTGGTGTTGGTGTCGCTTTGATTTTTGCAGATGTCACCATCGATGGAATCACTGTTTCGAACAGTTACCCGGTAAAAGTGATGCCCGACCTGAATCCCAAATCGATCACCGTAAACGGGAAAAATATCCCTGGTTTCAGCAAAGACATCAAAGCCTACAGCTATTTGCTGACCAGCAATTCCAAAGTTCCGGTTGTGAAAGCCGAGGCGCTGGGTAGCGGCATTTCGGTCGACATTGAACAGGCGCGGGGAATTCCCGGAACTACCATCATTCGTTTTGTCGACAACATTATCCTCGAAACCAATACGTATTACCTGAATTTCGATCGTGCTTCGGTAAGCGATGAGTTCAACGACGCCATCGGCACTCAGTGGCAATGGATCCGCGAAAATAAGGCAACCCAAAGCCTTTCTAAAAATACCGGTGCGCTCACCATTACCAGTGAAGCCGGCGATATTTCAGAAGGAACCAACAACGCCAAAAACCTGCTTCTGCAAAGTGCCAACAACGACTGGACGATCACGACCAAACTGGTTTTTTCCAGAAATCCTTCTCAGCCTGAAAATGCGGGCATCGTAGCTTATCAGGATGACGATAATTTTGTGAAACTGATGGTGCGGGCAGTGACCAAAACAACCCGGGTTCGCAC
>JAEWME010000143.1 GCA_023393265.1 Bacteroidota bacterium
AGATACAGGTCTTCTTCTTTTGCTTTGCACAACACTTCCAATGTCTGTTCATCAACGGTTGTAGCCTCCGGAACAAGCAAAAACGGAGTTCCCCACCCTACGGAATCCAACTGGTAATAATCGAGCAAAAACTGATGTTCGGTACTGGAACCAACGCCTCCCTGAGCGGTAATTTTCACCATGAACGGTTTCTCCGGAACAGGTTTTCCTTTTTCATGAAGCGCTTTCACATAAATTTCGTGAACGGCGTCAATCAGTTGCTGCCTGTTGTTCCTGAATTCTTCGAGAACCGGTCCCAGCAAGAAGCCATCGGTGGCAAAAGCATGCCCACCACAGTTGAGACCCGACTCGATTCTATATTCAGAAACCCAGATTCCTTTTTTAGCCAGAAATCGTCCCTGGATTAGTGCGGAGCGGTAATCACTTACCTTCAGGATTACTTTCTTTTTGAGCTCCATTTCCGAATTCGGGAAAAAATCGTCGAACTCTTCGAGATAGCTGTAAAGGCGCGGATTCATCCCGGCTGATAGCACAATCGACGAGCTAAGATCGCTCATCGCAAAACCGCGAAGGGCGGACTGCGCGTCGCTGTATATCGACGGAAGTTTTTCGCCGTTTTCATATCGGTCGCGGTCGAGCTTCGACATGATATTTACATCGATTTCTCCGGCAACCAGGTTCTTCTCCACCCAAACTGCAAGTTTTTGTTTCATCTCGGTGGTGTCAACCATCTGGTTGAACTTCTGCTTAATTTCCGACATTTCAGGAAGCATATCAACATACTTCCTCAGTTCCTCTTCAGTCTGGACAATCGAATTCTTCAGGTTTTCGAATTTTTGCTTCACGATCTCCTGAACAGTGTTGAGGTAGGCAGTGATTCGTTTAGCCCGGTGATCTTCGGCTTTGACCGGAATTGACTGGAAAGGCAGATTGAACTTGTGACAATAAAACTCCCTCATTTTCTCCATCATGATATCGTCGACCAGCGAAATGACCGACGAAATCCCGTATTGCGCAACTTTCACAGGGGTATCGAGGGTATATCCCAATCCCAGAACAGGGATGTGAAACGTATGCGGATTATTTTGAAAACTCATTGAAGTACCTTTTTGATTTTTTGAAGCTGCCAAAAATAGTTTAATCGAACCAGAATTGACGAAACTTATGGTGCAATAGTGGACATTTTTCAAAAATATTTCCAGATTTTATTTCAGATTATCATTGAAAAGATAAAATTCAGGAGATTTTCTAATAAAAGCCAAACAAGTTCGAAAAAACCATATGCATCTCTTCTTGGTTTCAGGGCATGAAAAACTGGCCAGCTCGAATGAAATGGTTCGTCTAATTCCAACGTCGAAATACAAACTCAATTCACCCTTCTTTAGTTCAAACAAAAAACAGCCCGATTTATATGGTAAAAATCATTTGAAGATCATGTTTTTAAGCTTGTTTTTATTAAGTCCTCAATAAAAAAAATTATTTTTGATAAATATCAATCACTAACAACCTAATTGAATCTGACTGAGATGAAAAAAGCGTATCTATTCTTTTCGGCTTACCTTTTGTTTTTTATGTTCCTTTCTCCGCAGGTTTTTTCCGAAACCGTCGGACAAAATCCGGCTGAAAAACCCAGAATTTCAGTAGAACATGGCTTTTTCAAAAAGCCATTTGAAGTTGTTATTAACACTGCAATTGATGGAATGACCATTTATTACACCCTCGATGGATCAGACCCAGCAAATTCGGGAAGTGCATTTTTGGGCAAGGCGCCTATAAAAGTTTACATCGACCCGAGAAACAGTCAAGGTCGCGGAAAAACGCCGGGGGTGGTGCTTCGGGCACGATCGAAAAGCGACCAATATGCTTTCAGTCCAATTGCAACCGAAACCTACCTGTTTATCGACAACCTGGATATCCAGACAAGTTTTCCCGGGCACGACTGGCCACAGTACAACATTAACGGCCAATACATCGATTTAGCAATGGATTCGCGCATTATTACCGATCCGGTGTGGGGAAAGCAGTTGCTTGAAGCTTTCGGCCAAATACCTTCCATTTCGATTGCAACAGATAACCAAAATCTTTTTGCCGCCGACTCCGGGATTTATGTCAATGCAACAGGGCGCGGGCTCGATTGGGAAAGGCCCGCCTCTGTCGAACTGATCAATCCAAACGGAAGCGAAGGTTTTAAGGTTGACGCAGGCCTCCGAATCCGGGGCGGATATAGCCGGAATGATTTTTTTGCCAAGCACGCCTTTCGACTTTTCTTCAGAAATGAATATGGCACAGGCAGACTGGAATTTCCTCTTTTTGGAGATGAAGGCGCACAGAACTTCGACAAAGTAGATCTTCGCTGTGCCCAAAATTACTCATGGAGCAAAGGTGGATCGGAAGCGCCATTCTATACTTTCACCAGAGATGTATTTTCGCGTGATGCCCAAGGAAAGATGAACCAGGAATATACACGAAGCCGTTACTATCATTTATTTATTAACGGACTTTACTGGGGACTTTATCAAACGCAGGAACGCGCCGAAAGCAGTTTTGCAGCAGATTATATGGGCGGAAATGCCGAAGATTATGACATTGTGAAACGTGCAGGCGAAGTCGAGGCCATTGAAGCGACCGAAGGAACACTTGATGCATGGTTTGAGGTATGGACGATGTGCCAAAAAGGATTTACTGACAACTCCGATTATTATAAACTACAAGGAATGAATCCTGACGGAGTGCGCGACCCCAGCCTTAAAGTGCTGGTTGATGTTGACAACCTGATTGATTACATGAATATCATTTTTTACACAGGAAACTTTGACGCGCCTGTTTCCTCGTTCATGAACAATAAAGGCCCCAATAACTTTTTTGCTATATATAACCGCAATGACGATCGGGGGTTTACATTTATAGCACACGACAATGAACATACTTTGCTCTCAGTGCCGGTGCCAGGCAACCCCAATAATGGCATCAACGAAAACCGTGTCAACATAGGCTCGCTTCGATCGGGCAACAAGATGGAAGTAAGCAGTTTCGATAAATTCCATCCGCAATGGCTTCACTTCAGGCTTAGCCAGAATACCGAATACCGTCAGCGGTTTGCCGACAAGGCTTACCAGTTTTTTTATAATCAGGGTATCTTCACTCCTGAAATGGCGGCAGCTTTGTTCAAAAAACGCACACTGGAGATCGACACAGCCGTTATTGCAGAGTCGGCCCGCTGGGGAGATATTGATTATGGTATTCTGCGTACCAAAGACGACTGGCTACATGCAGTTGACCAAACTATGACAGATTTCTTCCCTTACCGCACCGACATAGTCATTCAGCAACTCAAAGACGAAGGTTTGCTCCCAAAAAACGATGCGCCGATCTTTAAACATTCAGAAAAACAGGTTTTAACTGAACTACTTAACCTGGCACCAGGCGAAACCATAGAGATAGACAATCCTAACAGTTCAGGAAACGTTTCATACACGCTTGATGGAAGCGACCCGCGGCTGGCAGGCGGAAACATCTCGGAAAAAGCGGCAAACGGCGGATCTTCTGCTGCAATCGCCGTTTTGCAAAGTTGCACGGTCAATGCACGGGTTTATGACAATGGCTTATGGAGTGCGTTGCATTCCATTCACCTTGAAGTTGACCCTAAACTTTCAGGATTACAGGTTACCGAAATACATTACAATCCATTGGGTGAAGAGAGTATTCCCGGCAGCGAATTCGAATTCATTGAACTGAAAAACAACGGTATTACGCAAGTGAACCTAACCGGAGCAATATTCAAAGAAGGAATCAATTTTTATTTTGCGGAGGAAACCGTTCTTAAACCGGGCAATTTCATTGTACTGGCGTCAAATGCGGTAGCTTTTAAACAACGCTACGGATTTGCTCCTTCAGGAGAATATGACGGACAACTGGATAACAAGGGTGAAGAGCTGATGCTGGTAAATGCAGCAGGCGACACGTTGATTCATTTTAGTTACAACGACAAGCAACCCTGGCCTGCATCGGCCGACGGGCTTGGTTTTTCGCTGGTTCCTAAGACAAAAGTACCGGGCACCGACTGGGACAATGGAGCAAACTGGCGTGCTTCGGCTACATTGAATGGCTCGCCTGATGCTGACGATCCCGAATCGGAAATTCATAAAATTCTTATCAACGAAGTACTGGCGAATTCAGAAGCACCACAAACAGATGCAGTCGAGTTGTTTAACCCGAACGATGCAGACATCAATGTAGGAGGCTGGTATTTATCCGACAAACAATCATCGCCTAAAAAGTGGAAAATTTCCGAAGGAACAATTGTACCGGCTCATGGATTTGTCGTTTTTAACGAGGGCCACTACGAAGGAGATCAAATCCAATATGCTGCGACAGAGTTTGGCTCATCGTTCTCTTTGAGTTCCAAAGGAGAAGGAATTTTCCTGTTCTCTGCTGCTCCACCAGGAGAACTGACAGGCTACCAAACCGGCTTTGATTTTGAAGCTTCGGAACCCGGAATTTCGTTTGGCCGCTATGTGAATTCGATTAATAAAGAACAGTTTATTGCACAAGCCGTCAATACTTTGGGAGAAACGAATGGTTTGCCGAAAGTTGGTCCTGTCATCATCAACCAAATCATGTATCATCCTGATGAAAATCAGTTTGAGTTCATCGAACTCGTCAACATTTCAGGAGAAAAAGTTGATCTTTTTGATGAAACACTTCAGACACCATGGAAAGTTTCAGGAATAGATTTTATTTTTCCTGAAAATACCTCGATCGAACCCGGGCAGTCGATTTATTTGGTTGAACAATCAGTTAGTCCGGCCGATTTCAAAACACTTTTTAGTCTCGACGAGTCAATCCAGATATTCAATTACAATGGCAAACTGCAAAACGATGGCGAAACCATCGCATTACTGAAATCATACCAATCGGAATATAACAATGGGGAATTGAAAGTTCCGTACATCGTTATCGATCGGGTTGACTACAACGACAATGAATTATGGCCTGCCGCTGATGGCAACGGGAACGCACTGCAGCGTATTAGTCAAAACGTTTATGGTGACGATCCGGCTGCATGGAAAGCTGTTGCTCCGGAGCTGCGCATTAAAAACAAATACCTGCCCGATGCCATAGCTGGAGTTGCATACAACAAAGAACTGACTGCAGTTGGAGGAACCCTCCCTTATACATGGACTACCTCTGGTGATGGTCTGCCTGAGGGTTTAAGTTTAAATCCTACAACAGGCTTGATAAACGGAAACCCTGAAACTTCAGGAACATTTGATATAAAAATCAAAGTAGAAGATGCGCTGGCTATAAGCAAAGAAGTGGTTTTATTGCTCGAAGTACATACGAATACTGCTCCTGTGGCTCAAAACGACACCGTTTCGGTAGCAAAAAACCACGTTCTGAATTTCATGCCGCAAATGAATGACACCGATAACGATGGCGACATTCGAACATGGGGCATTGAAATAATTGCACAACCAAAACACGGAACTGCCAGCATCGACTCAGATAAAATCCTCACATACATTCCAGAGAAAGACAATATGGAAATTGATTCTCTCAGTTACAGGGTTACTGACATCTCGGGCAGTTCGGAAGCTAAAGTCATTATATATAAATACGACGATACGCCAATGAGCTACACCTATAAATATGTGAACCGAAGCTCCGACGACAGCGAAGAAAATCTGGTGACAGGCAAAATGAACCTAACCAGCACTATCCTCGAAATGCCTTACGACGACCGTACCAAGGCCAACCAACTGATCGGTATCCGCTTTTCGGGAATACAATTACCTCAGGGTGCTGTTATTTCTCAGGCTTACCTGGTTTTCAATTCAGCAAAAGTCGATTCTTCTGACGCAACCCTTACAATACAAGGAGAGGCATCGGTGAACCCGGGAACATACACCTCTTCAGGATTAATCAGCAGCCGTTTGCGAACCAACGCCTCGGTTGTGTGGAAACCGGCATCGTGGGAAACCGTTGACGATAACTATTCTCAACGGTTCAGCGCAAACATTGCACCAATCATCAACGAAGTTATTGGGATGGGTTGGCAGTCGGGCAACCCAATGGCATTCATCATTTCAGGAGAAGGAACTGCCAGCCGGGCAGCCCGCTCGTTTGACAGTGGACAGTGGAGCGCCCCGATTCTCTATGTTATTTATTCCGACCCAAATATCGAAGCTACGAAGCCAGTAGCTGCAATCAGCACTTCTTCAACAGTTGGCAAAGGCAACCAGGTGACGTTGAGCCCGCAGGGCAGCAACTCGTCTGACGGGCGTCTGTTGAATTATTACTGGACGCTTAAATCGAAACCTGAAGGAAGTACGGCAACAATCACCAATCCATATTTAGTTTCTCCATCTTTTATTGCCGACGTGTATGGAACTTATGAGGTTACGCTGAAAGTTGACAATGGAATTAAGGAAAGCGATGAAGTGAGCGCGGTTATTGTTGCAGAAAACCATGCACCAATTGCCAATGCCGGAACCGACCAGATTTATACAGTTGGTTCAACCGTCAGACTAAATGGAAGTGGTTCAACAGATGTTGACGGCGACGTGCTTGCTTTTAACTGGCAGTGGATTGAAAAACCGGAGGGTAGTATCGCGCTGCTTTCATCGGGAACCGATGTAAAGCCAACTTTTATTGCCGACAAAGAAGGTATTTATTTACTGAGTCTTGTAGTTTCGGACTACGACACCAGTAGTGAGCCACAGGTCGTCGAATTCACAGTGGTAAGCAACAAAGCGCCAATTGCTGATGCGGGTTACGACCTGGA
>JAEWME010000257.1 GCA_023393265.1 Bacteroidota bacterium
TCGCAGTCCGGAACTTAATTCAGAATTTAAAATTCAAAATTCAAAATTTACTGATGAGTAAGCTTTTAACGATATCTCCTTCGCCACACGTTCACGCGGGCGACTCGGTGAATAAAATCATGTACAGTGTGATTTTGGCGCTGGCTCCGGCATTTATCTGGTCGGTGGTAGTTTTTGGGCTCGACGCCGTGCGCGTGACGCTCATTGCCGTTGCCGCCTGCGTGGCCTTCGAATACCTGATTCAGAAATTTATCCTGAACACCAAACCGCAGATCACCGATGGTTCTGCTGCGCTGACGGGCGTTTTGCTGGCATTCAATGTTCCGGCTTCGGTGCCTTCGTGGATGCTGATTGTCGGTTCGCTGGTGGCCATCGGGATTGCCAAAATGCCGTTTGGTGGACTGGGAAATAATCCGTTTAATCCGGCGCTGGTAGGGCGTGTGTTTATGCTCATTTCGTTTCCGGTACAGATGACTTCGTGGCCAGCCATTCATTCAACCGGTGTCGATGCCGTGACGTCTGCAACGCCGCTTGCCTTGCTGAAAGAAGGCCTGAAAAACGGACAGCCGGTAGCCGAAATTGCCAAAGGATTACCGTCGAATGCCGATCTTTTCCTTGGAAACCTGTCCGGCTCTCTGGGCGAAATTTCGGTGATTGCCCTGCTCATTGGCGGTATCTTCATGCTTATCCGAAAAATCATTACCTGGCACATACCTGTTTCGGTTTTGGCTTCAGCGGCCATTTTCTCCGGAATCTTTTGGCTGATCGATCCTTCGCATTACGCCGACCCGATGTTTCAACTAATGACCGGCGGACTTGTTTTGGGCGCAATTTTTATGGCAACCGACATGGTTACTTCGCCGATGAACCACCGCGCACAAATTATTTTTGGCGTCGGTATCGGGGTTCTCACCATCCTGATTCGCATCTGGGGTGCTTATCCCGAAGGCGTTTCGTTTGCCATCCTGATTATGAATGCGCTGGTGCCGCTGCTCAACCGTTTCGTGAAGCCCAAAAGGTTTGGTGAAGTCAAAGTTCAACCTGCAAATCAATAAGCCATGGCCAAGAAAGAATCGAATTTTAAAAATATGACCATTGCCTTGCTGACAATCACGGTGGTTGCAGGCCTGGCCCTTTCGGTGGTGTATTCGGTAACCAAAGAACCGATTGCCGCCTCGCAAAAAGCAAAAATTAACAACGCCATCAAAATGGTAATCCCCGAATTCGAAACCATTTCCGACACGGTGATGATGCCATCCGAAGGAAAAGACAGCATCCATGTTCACCGGTTGATGAAAGGCGCCGAAAGCAGCGGAAACGCCATCGAAACATATACCGACAAAGGTTTTGCCGGACGGTTTAGCCTGATGGTCGGGTTTAATCCCGACGGCTCGATTGCCAACATCGAGGTGCTCGAACACAAGGAAACGCCTGGACTTGGAACCAAAATGGCGTTGCCCGCTTTTAAAGATCAGTTTAAAGGACTGAAAATTTCCGATTTGCCGGGCGGCCAACTTAAAGTAAAGAAAGACGGCGGAACCGTTGATGCCATTACCGCGGCCACCATCAGCAGCCGTGCATTTTGCGATGCGGTGAACCGTGCCAACGAAATCAATCAGAAAGGAGTGACAAAATGAACCAGATGAACAATTTTACAAAGGGCTTCCTGCGCGAAAACCCGATTTTGGTGCTTTTGCTTGGAACTTGCCCCACACTGGCCGTTACTTCGTCAGCTATCAACGGGCTGGGGATGGGGCTGGCCACTACGTTTGTACTTTTCATGTCGAATGTTTTCATCTCGGTTGTCAAGGATTTTGTGCCGGATAAGGTGCGGATACCTGCTTTTGTTGTGGTAATCGCCAGCTTTGTGACCATCGTCGATTTGCTGATGCAGGCCTACACGCCCGGCTTGTCGAAGCAGTTGGGGATTTTCATCCCGCTGATTGTGGTAAACTGCATCGTGCTGGGTCGGGCCGAGGCTTTTGCGGCCAAAAATACCGTGTTCTCCTCGTTTATCGATGGGTTGGGCATGGGGCTTGGTTTTGCCATGGCGCTGACTGTAATCGGAGCCATCCGCGAGATTTTGGGCGCTGGCTCGGTGTTTGGCTACAAATTTATCGCTGAAGGTTCCGACGGAATCCTGGTATTCATTCTGGCGCCCGGAGCCTTCATAACGCTGGGTTTCCTGATTGCCATCCTGAAAAAAATCAACAAAACTTCCTAATCCCGAAAAACTATGGAATACATCATCATTATCATATCGGCAATTTTTGTCAACAACATTGTATTGGCGCAGTTCCTCGGGATCTGCCCGTTTCTCGGTGTGAGTACCAAAACGGAAACGGCTGTTGGAATGGGCGCCTCGGTGCTTTTTGTGATGACGCTGGCCACCATCGTAACTTATTTGGTGCAGATGTATGTTTTGGTACCGCTGAACCTGGCTTTTTTGCAGACCATCAGCTTCATTCTCATCATTGCTGCCCTGGTGCAAATGCTCGAAATCATTCTGAAGAAAGTGAGTCCGTCGCTTTATCAGGCTTTGGGAATTTACCTGCCGCTGATCACAACCAACTGTGCGGTGCTTGGTGTTGCTATTTTGGTGATCAAGAAAGATTTCAACTTGGTTGAATCGGTGATTTTTAGCGTGGCAAACGCCATTGGTTTTGCGCTGGCTTTGGTTATTTTCTCCGGAATCCGCGAGCAGCTTGCGCTGGCCGATGTTCCGAAGGGCATGAAAGGCATCCCGATCGCACTGGTTACAGCCGGAATTTTAGCGCTGGCTTTTATGGGTTTCGCCGGATTGGTTTAATAGAATTTTGAATGATGAATGATGAATTTTGAATGGAGCATTGAGCAAAAATTCTTTTCAAAGCAATCAGAACAAAAAATAAACTGGAGCAGCTTTCACGAGCTGCTTTTTTAGTTCCATCAGATGAATATTAGTCGAAATACGACGACAGCACAAAGGCTGAAAGACTGCGTTCTCCTTTCAATTCCGCAGGGCACCAAAACGGCTTTGTGGCTGCTCAAGCTCACCATTCCGGTGTCGTTTTTGGTTTTTCTGCTCGACCATTTTGGCGTCCTGAACCTGATCGCAGGTTGGGTGGCTCCTCTGTTCAAACTCATTGGTTTGTCCGGCCAGGCTTCAGTCATTCTGATCACCAGTTTTTTCACCAACATTTATTCGGTGATTGCCGTGATGACGACCTTGGGCACCGGCTACCGCGAAGGGACTATCCTCGCTGTGATGTGCCTGATTTCTCACGCACTCATCGTCGAAACGGCCATTCAGCGCCGAACGGGTTCAAAAGCATGGCACATGGTTCTGGTGCGCCTGTCGGCCAGTTTCCTGGCAGCTTTTATCCTGAACCTCGTTCTTCCGGCAGAACCGGAACAACTGCAGCGTCGTGCTGAAAATGTGGCTCCGGAATTTGTGCCTGCTTTTTTAAACTGGCTTTCCGGAATTTCGGTGACCACCGTGAAAATTCTGGTGCTGGTCAACCTGTTGCTGATTGTTCAGCGCGTACTGAATGAGTTTGAAATGATTCGATGGATACTGAAACCGTTTCAGCCCTTGCTGAAGCTTTTTGGATTGCCCAAAAGCACCGGTTTTCTTTTGATTGTGGCCTACACGCTGGGCTTAGGCTATGGCGGGGCCATCATGATTAACGAGGCCGAAGAAGGTCGTTTGTCGGCTGGTGACGCCGATTTACTGAATTACCACATTGCCATTTCGCACTCACAGTTCGAAGATACGCTGCTGTTTGTGGCAGTCGGTTTTCCGGTGCTGGTGATGATGCTTCCGCGTATTCTGATTGCGATGGTTTATGTTTGGGCGCGGCGGCTGGCGATCGGCTATCGGAAACAGACTTTCATTTAAGGATTTTTCAATTTTATTAGTTTTCTTTTCAACCTGAAGTCCTAAATTTGGGGTGACCAACATTTCGGGAATATGGCAAAAAGCAAATCGGAGCACATTTTATACACTTCGTCGAACCTGCTGGGTTTTTGCCTGATTGTGCTGACTTCGCTGAAAATATCGAAGATGAGCGAGGTGTCGCGCATTGACGAATTGACCGGTTTGGCCTGTATTCTGCTCATTGGCAGTTGCCTGTTTTCGTTTCTTTCTATTCGCACTTCGAAAGAACGACTGGAGCCGAAATACGAAAAAATCGCCGATTTTATCTTTTTGTCGGCTTTGCTCCTGATCTTTGCTGTCACGTTCATGATCGCCTTTTCAATTCTTTTCTGATTTTGTTTGTGGCTTTCGAAAAAGAAAAGTCCCCTCCGAAAGTGACTTCGAAAGGGGACCATAACACAAATAAAACCTAAACCAACTATTTTAAATCAAATGTTTTTCCTTTTACATTTATCCTGCCAGTCAGCGTTTCTGTCGTTTCTGCATTGGCTGTTCCGGTAAAGCCGGGTTGTTCGCCTCCAACAGAAATGGTGAAGTATCCGGGCTCAACAACCAGCTTGTTTTTGTCGTTGATCATTGACAATTGGCGTGGCGTTAGCGTGAATTCAACTAACTGAGATTCTCCTTTTTTCAGAGAAACGCGCTTGAATCCTTCAAGTTGGCGGATAGGGCGAGGTGTCGAGGCTTTTTCGTCGGTCACATACAATTCAATAACTTCGTCGCCGTCGCGCTCGCCGGCATTGGTTACTTTCACTGATACCTTGATGTCTTCACCAATTTTGGTTTCCTTTGGAAGGCTAAGTTCCGAATAGGTGAACTTTGTATAGCTCAAGCCAAAACCGAACGGATAGAGCGGATCTTTATGGAAGTAACGATAGGTGCGGCCTTCCATGTTGTAATCTTCAAAAGCCGGCAGTTGATCAACCGATTTGTAATAGGTCACCGGCAGGCGTCCGGCCGGATTGTAGTCGCCAAACAGCACGTCGGCAACCGCATTTCCACCTTCCTGTCCAGGGTATCCGGCCGTGAGAATGGCATTCATATTTTCGGCTGCGTAGTTCACCGAGAGGGCACTGCCGTTGATCAGTACAAGCACAACGGGTTTGCCTGTAGCTTTGACAGCCTCCATCAGGGCTTCTTGTGTTTTCGGAAGGTTCAAATGGGTGCGGTCGCCTCCTTTGAATCCGTCAACCTGAATGGGCATTTCTTCGCCTTCAAGTCTTTGATTAAGACCAAGAACCAATACCACTGCATCTGCCTTTTTTGCTGTTTCAACAGCTTCGACCAGCATGTTTGGATGTGGGGGGGCCCACAACAGGCTGGCGGTTCCGTCGCCATGATAATTGCGGTAGTCAAAAACCAGTTTATAACGTTTCCCAGCTTCGAGAGTCAGTTTCTTTGAATCGTGGAAGGCGTGATGTTCGTTGTTGCCGGCTATGAGTTCCTTTCCTTCGCAGTAGATTTTGAAGTTTGGCATACTCCAAACGCCAATTTCGTAATCGCCACTCTTCGGCACGTTCAGGTAGGTAGTCCAGCGAACTGAGAAATTATCAACCGGCATTCGCGGATCCGGGGATCCTGCTTCCCAATAAAAATCAATGTTGTCGTCAATGCGTGTGAACAGTGGTTCGCCTTCCAGTTTGTTGTTTGCGAAATATTCTCCGTAAGCGCCTTGCTGTCCGTCTTCTGTTTCCAGATAAATGGATGGAATTGCCACCAGTTTCGAGATGCCGTCGGCCAGTTCACTTCCCTGGGCATACATCACTTCAACCTGCGGTTCAACTTTGTTTTTGATGCCTTTCAGCACCGTCACCGGATGCGAAGGAACTCCGTTGTAGTTACCCCACAGCGATTCTACTTCGTCAGCATTCGGACCAATCACAGCAATCTTTTTCATCGATTTGCTCAATGGCAGCGTATTGTTGGCGTTTTTCAGGAGAACAATGCTTTTTTGGGCGGCGACCCGGGCCAGGTAGTCGTGGGCCGGATTGTCGTTTACCGAGAACGGAATCTGCGCATAGGGAACGATTGAATCCGGGTCGAACATCCCCAGTTTCATGCGGGCTGTCATCAGGCGACCCACACAAATGTCGATGTCTTTTTCTGTGACCAGTCCGCGTTTTACTGCTTCAGGAAGAGCTTTGTAGCTGTCTCCACATTCCAAATCGGTTCCCTGTTTTACAGCAAGTGCCGACGCTTCTGCCGCATCTTTGGCTATTTTGTGGGTTTGCCAGATATCGGCAATGGCCCAGCAATCGCTCACTACATATCCCTGAAATCCCCACTCGTTGCGCAGAATACCCGATAACTCGGTACTGGCGCAGCAAGCCTGGCCGTGAAGCCTGTTGTAGGCACCCATTACAGAATAAACACCACCATCGACAACCAAAGTGCGGAAAGCTGGCAGATAAGTCTCGCGCAGATCGCGATCGCTAACTGTGGCGTCGAAAGTGTGGCGCAACGGTTCGGGTCCAGAATGTACGGCGTAGTGCTTGGCCGTAGCAACCACTTTCAGGTATTTGGAGTCGTTTCCCTGCAAACCTTCCACAAACTGAAGTCCCAATTGCCCGGTCAGGTATGGATCTTCTCCGTACGTTTCGTGGCCTCGGCCCCAGCGGGGGTCGCGAAAAATATTGATGTTGGGCGACCAAAATGTAAGTCCCTGGTAGATTCCTCTCATGCCGCGACGAACAAATTCATGATGTTTGGCACGAGCTTCGTCGGAGATTACGGTAGCCACATCGTTCACCAGTTGGGTATCCCAAGAGGCTGCAATTGAGATGGATTGCGGAAATACGGTGGCATAACCGGCGCGGGCAACACCGTGCAGGCATTCGTTCCACCAATTGTATTGCGGAATTCCAAGTCTTTCGATGGCCGGAGCCTGGAAAAGCATCTGGTCGATTTTTTCCTGAAGGGTCATTTCAGAAAGAAGGCTTTCAACTCTTTCTTCAGTAGATAGTTTTGTGTTTTGAAATGGATATTTTACCTGTGAAAATCCCAATACCGGGCAGGTAAGTATAAAGAGGAGGTACCATCTTTTTCTCATAGATATTGATTTTGGTTATTCTGGTCTGGTCTGGTCTGCAAAATTATAAAATGAAAGGAAAATTGCAAATGATTCGGTTGCATGGCAGAAAAAAAAATTAGGCTGGCGACTTTTGGGTTTATGGTTTTAGTCCAGATAAACCTCGCTCTTTTCTCCACGATAGTATTGAAACATCAGCATGATTTGCGATTCGAGGTTTCGGGGAAGGGAAAGAACCGGCAGATTGTCTTCCGAAAACCAACCGGCATCAAGGGTTTCTTCACCAGCCGAAACAGACTCGCTGGCTGGTTCGCACAGGATAAAAAGTTTGTAAACATATTCGAATTCTGGAGGCATAAGCTGGGCTGTTTTGTCCATTAGTGCCAATAATTTTAGCGGTTTTACTTCTATTCCGGCTTCTTCGAAACATTCTTTTTTGGCGACCTGTCGGGGCGTGTAGCCAATATCCGCCCAGCCGCCGGGCAATGCCCAGCAACTATCCACTTTTTCCTGAATCAGCAGAATTTGTTCGTCCGAATTGAAAACCACTGCACGAACGTCGACCTTGGGTGTACGGTAGCCGCTGTTTTCCTGAATAACCGGCTTGATGGCACCAACAGGAACATCCGTCAGAGACGAAAGCAATTCGAGGCATATTTCCTGAATTTCGGTGTAACGCTCGCGGTCGTATGCTATTTGGTTATATTCCAGCCCAATTTCGGCAAGCGCCTGTATGCGTTTTAGTTTTTCAAAAAAAGTACGTTCCATAAAAGATTGAAGGATTGAATGACTGAATGACTGAATGACTGATTTCAGGTTATTACCCGGTGATTTTTGCAGGCAGTCCTTTCACGAGCACCGGCTTTTCGTTTTGCTTTTTCGGCATAAACATGTCTTTATAGGTCAGCCCGAGCTTTTCTTTCATCTCAAGCGAGTAGTCGAGTGTTCCCAAATCGGCGGCGGCATTGTTGGTACCAAACGTGAATTTCACCCCGGCTTCTTTAGCTTTCCGAAGAATTTTTTCTGAAGGAATCTTGAATCTTGAATTAATTTCGAGTGCCACATGATTATCGGCAAGCACTTTCACAAAACGGTCGATGCGGGCGTCGGTCCATAGTTCGTCGTAACGGTCGGCTAGTTGTGCGGGCAAATATGTTGGGTTTACATGAATATCGATGGGTTCTTTCGAAACGATGTTTTCAATTTTGCCAACCAACTCGTCCATAAACTGCTGGTCGTTTTCAACAAAAGTTTCTTCCGGAATCCAGAGGCGCATCCGGCGTCCTTTATGGTCGGTCCAGGTCATGCCATCGGTGAAAACATAGTCGAATTTGGCAATTGCTTCAGGAGAGAACAAGGTGACCCACTCGCGGCCTTCGGCCTGCATTCCGCGGAAAATAGGCTGCGATTTTACCGTATCCATGTAGGCGTATAGCGATTGGTCGTCGGTAACCGGAAACTTCAGTCCGCAATTGGGTGCGATGCCGTAGTTGATACCCAGTTTCAGCGAGTTTTCGCAAGCCTGCTGAATGGTGAGCCCGCCCTTCAGGTGCGTATGAAAATCGATCAGCGGGAAATTTTCGAGCATCATCTTGGTCACTTTGTCGTCCCATTCCTTCGACACCAGCATCGGGAACTTTTCGGCTTTTGGCAGTGGTTTCACCTGGATACTTTTGAAATACACCTTGCTGCCTTCGTCGTGGCATTGCAGGGCTATTTTTCCGGAGCTGAATATTTTGAGTTTGTCGTTTTTCGGGCGATAGGGATCATCGGGCTGAATGTAATCGACCACTTTGGTGCCATTCACAAACACTTCGCAACGGTTTTCTACCACCCTGAAAGAAAGTTCGAACCACTCGCCATCGCTGACCGTGTTGTAATAAACATTTCGGATGCCATATAAACTCCCTGTTTTTTTGAGCTCCTGAAAATCGCCTGGGCGCTCATAAGAATTGTCAATCTGAACTTCGTAGCCGCGCAACAGCGGTCCGTAAGGCTGCTCCTGCGTGTGGAAGACAATGCCCGAGTTGCTGTTGGGTTCGGTTTTAACCAACGCTTTCAGTTCGAAGTTGTGAAAAATGCCTTTTTTGAAATCGCCCGTATAGAAAAGGTGACTGATTGGCCCGTTGGCAACAAGTAATCCGTCTTCTACTTTAAACGAACCGGGATGTTCGTTGGCTGTCCAGCCAGTGAGGTCTTTGCCGTTGAAAAGTTCGGTCCATTGTGCTTCTTTTTTCTGGCAGGAGCTAAAAAGCAGTATGCTCACAAAGAGGAGTGCCAGGAGATACAAATGTTTCATGTTGGTTTGGTTTTAGTTACTGAATGGACAAAGTTAAAAATCTGCAGGAAAATAAAGATTTCTGACTAGTTGATTTAACACCTGTTTTATTGGATAAGAACTCATGTCCGATGCACTCATTTGGCAGTTTTTTCCTACTTTTAGCTCACTAAAACGAACCTGATCATGAAGAATAGCCTACTTTTTAGCCTTACTTTTCTTCTGTTTTTTTTTCAGATAATTTGTCCTCAGTTTGTTGCCGGGCAGATTACAGCACGGGAAGTTATTCAGCAAATGAAGCAGCACCTTACCTGCACCTGGAATGACGAGACGGTGGATACCTTCAAAAGCGGTAATCCGGATGATGTAGTCAGGGGAGTTGCTGTGGCCATGTTTGCCGATGTTGCTACCCTGAAAAAAGCCGTTGCAAATCGTTGCAACCTGATTATCGTTCACGAGCCCACTTTTTATAATCACCTCGACAACACTGATTTTCTGGAAACCGATCCGGTGTATGAAAAGAAGATCGCTTACATCAATGAGCATAAACTGATCATCTTTCGGTTTCATGACCACTGGCACCGCACCAGTCCCGATGGAATTTACCGGGGTATGATTGACAAACTGGCTTGGAACGCCAACCGGTACAACAACTCGCTTTGGTATTTCAAATTTAAAGACCAAACAGTTGTCGAATTTGCTCAAAAGCTTCAGGAGAAACTGAACGGAAGCCCCTTGCGGATTGTTGGCGACCCCAATATGCATTTCACCAATGTTGCGCTTTCGGTTGGCGCGCCGGGATCACAAAGTCATATTAAAATGCTGGAAGACGAATATACCGAACTGCTGGTTGCTGGCGAGGCTTCGGAATGGGAAACCTACGAGTATGTGCTCGACGCATCGATGCTGGGCCTGAAGAAAGCCGCTATTTTTACCGGCCACATTGCTTCGGAGGAAGCCGGGATGGCCTATTGCTCCACCTGGCTGAAAACTTTCATCAAAGATACTCCGGTTATTTATTTCGAAAATGGCTCATCGTTTTATTCCGTTCAATACAAGTAAAAGCCGCATGACTGAAGCAATTATTTTCGATATGGACGGGGTATTGGTTGACAGTGAACCTTTTCATATAGAAATAGAAAAACGGCAATTCAGGCTAAATGGCCTGAATATTTCCGAAGAAGAACATTATCGTTATATGGGCGTGGCATCGGATGTAATGTGGCGGGAAATCTCTGCAAATCACCGGCTTGAAGTACCGGTCGAAACACTCATTGGACAAAATAAACAGGAGAGCATTCGTTTCTTTTCTGAAGTCAGCCAGATTCCACTGATGCCCGGATTGGTGCCGTTGCTCGAAAAACTTTGGCAGAGAAAGTTCCCGATGGCGGTTGCCTCTTCGTCTATTCCTGAAATTATTGATATTGTGCTGAACAGAACCGGAATCAGAAAATATTTTAGCGTTGTTGTCAGCAGTACAGAAGCCGG
>JAEWME010000382.1 GCA_023393265.1 Bacteroidota bacterium
TCGAACCCCAACGAACTCTCTGAATTTGTGAAGCAAACCGGCGCGAATTTATTTATCGGCGGAGTGAAAGAACGCCCGATTGCCTACAAACTTGGCCTCGGGTTTTGCGATCACAATCACGAACGAAAAGAAGCGCTGGCCGGCTACGAGGGCATGTTGAATTTTGCGAAAGAAGTTCACGCCTCCGTTTGCAGCCCGGTATGGAAGTTCATGCAGCAAAAATAAAATGTTCAATATCGAATGTAAAATATTGAATATCCAATAACCCGAAACGCGAAGCCCGCAACCCGTAACAAGAAAGGAGAAAACGCCATGTTCGAAAAAGCACCCAACATCAAACCCGCACCAGAGTTTAAGTCAACCCGTAATGCCTGCAAACTCTGTGCACCCCTCGGCGCAAGCGTCGCTTTCAAAGGAATCCGCGGCTGCGTCCCGATCATTCATGGAGGACAAGGCTGCGCCACGTACATCCGCCGCTACCTGTTCAGCCATTATAAGGAGCCGGTTGATATTGCTTCGTCCAACTTCACCGAAGAAGCAACCATTTTTGGCGGCGGCGCCAATTGTCACACGGCCATGAGCAATGTCATCAGGCAATACAAGCCCGAAGTGGTGGCCCTCACAACCACCTGCCTGAGCGAAACCATCGGCGACGATGTGAAACAATACATCAAAACCTACAAGGAACTCGAAGCAGGGAAACCCTTACCATACATAATATCAGCTTCAACGCCCAGTTACCAGGGATCACACATCGACGGATTTCACGAAGCAGTTTTGTCGATTGTCCGGTCGATGGCCGAATCCGGGGAAAAAGGCGGACATATCAACATCTTTCCCGGCTTTGTTTCTCCGGAAGATTTGCGCCAACTGAAAACAATTCTGGAAGATTTCGGGATAGAATACATCATGGTTCCCGATTTTTCTGAAACACTCGATAACCCGATCTGGGATTCGTACAAGCGCATTCCTTACGGAGGAACGCCCATTGAACTCGTAAAAAAATGCGGCACAGCCTGTGCTTCCATCGAATTTGGGACAATCCTGAACAGAGGCAGTCTCGCCGGACGCGTGAAAGAGAAAACACAATCGGCAACAGCAGGCAGTTTCTTAGCCGAAACTTTTGGTGTCGAAAACTTCAGGATGCCTTTTCCAACCGGGGTAACTTCCTGCGATCAGTTTTTCGAAACCCTCAAAACCATTTCAGGAAAAGAAATTCCGGAGAAATACCAAAAACAGCGTGGCCGGTTGATCGATTCGTATGTCGACGGTCACAAATACATTTTCGGGAAACGGGCCGTGGTTTATGGCGAAGAAGATTTTGTGGTTGGCATGGCCGCTTTCCTGAATGAGATTGGAATTGAAGTGGCCTTGGCAGCTTCGGGCGGCGACAGCGGAGGCCTCGGAGATGAAATAAGAAAATATTGTCCGGAAAACACTGATCGGATTTTGGTGAAAAACGGATGGGATTACGAACGGATTCACGACTGGAGCATTGCTAATAAACCCGAGATTTTGATTGGTAACAGCAAAGCGTATTACATCGCCCGCGAGCTCAGCATCCCGATCGTGCGCTGTGGTTTCCCGATCCACGACCGCATTGGCGGACAGCGGATCAAACACCTCGGCTATGCAGGCACGCAGGAACTGTTCGACCAGGTCGTGAATGCAGTGATCGAATACAAGCAGGACCATTCAGCAGTTGGCTATAAATATATGTAGGATACACATTGATCTGACGGCTTCAAGTTACCGGACCAATAAAAAAAGGAAGATTATGAAAGACCTCGAAAAACATCCGTGCTTCAACATCGAAGCGAAAGGCAAATATGCCAGGGTACATTTGCCTGTGGCCCCCAAATGCAACATACAATGTAATTATTGTCGGCGCGATTACGATTGCGTGAACGAAAGCCGTCCGGGAGTGACCAGCGAAGTTCTTTCTCCGGAACAGGCTTTGGCCTACCTGATCAAGTTAAAGGAAAAAATGCCGAACCTTTTGGTGGTGGGAATTGCGGGCCCGGGCGATCCGTTTGCCAACCCGCACGAAACGATGACAACCCTTCGGTTGGTTCGTGAGCATTTCCCGGAGATGATTCTTTGTCTTTCGTCAAACGGATTGAATGTGGCGCCTTTTGCTGAAGAACTCGCCGAATTGGGAGTGAGCCACGTTACCATCACGATGAACGGGCTGGATGCCGAACAGACACAATATATATATAAGTGGGCACGGTTTGGTAATCGCGGCTACGTTGGAAAAGCTGCTGCCGATATTTTGCTCGAAAACCAGTTGGTCGCTATCAAAATGCTGCGCCGTTTTGGAATCACTGTCAAGATAAATACAATTGTCATCCCCGGCGTCAACGACCATTTGATTGAAAGTGTGGCCGAGAAAGCCAAAGAATTAGGTGCCGAACTGATGAATGCCATTCCGCTGTTCCCGGTTTCGGAAACGCCTTTCGAAAATCTGAAGGAGCCCGATGTTCTGACCATGCGAGAGATCCGCCTGAAGATTGCCAAACACCTGAAGCCTATGACGCACTGCGCCCGTTGTCGGGCCGATGCGGTTGGTTTGCTGGGCCAGGATGATGCCGAAGCGAAGAAAATCATGTCCGACATTATTAATATGACGGTTGACAACGACGAAAACCGGCCTTTTGTGGCAGTTGCCAGTTACGAAGGAATGCTCGTCAATCAGCATTTGGGCGAAGCCGACAGCCTTTACATTTTTCGCGAAACACCCAATGGCTATCGGTTGGTTGAGCAGCGCGAAACGCCTCCTTCAGGATCAGGAAACCTGAGATGGGAAAAACTGGCTGGTTTGTTGTCCGACTGCCGTGCTTTGTTGGTTGGCGGCATTGGCCCGAGTCCGTCGGCGACGATTGGGCGCACCGGAATCCGCATCGTGGAAATGACCGGCTTGATTGACGAAGGTTTGGACGCTATATATAAAGGTAAAGAATTGCGCACTGTGAAAAAGGCCGATGTTTTTAAATGCGGTGCAGCCTGCTCCGGAAAAGCCACCGGTTGTGGTTGATGCAATAATTCGTCCCCAGTCATCCTGAACTTGTTTCAGGATCTTTTTACTTAATCCTGATCAGATCCCGAAATAAATTCGGGATGACAAGAGAAATTGAATATCCATCAAAATTTAAATATCTCACACAATGAAAAAACCGGAATATCACATTTTGATTTGCAACTCGTACCGGGTTGCCGGCGACGCCAAAGGTTACTGTAACAAAAACGGCGGGGCCGAATTTATTCAGTATGTCACCGAAGAGTGTGCCGATCGTGGCATCGATGCTGCTGTTTCTTCTACCGCCTGCCTAAACGTCTGTTCGCAGGGCCCGGTGATGGTCATACAACCCAACAATTACTGGTACGGAGCCATCACGACCGAGAAAATCGACGAAATACTCGACGCCCTCGAAGAAGGAAATGCAGTTGATGAATATCTTATCACCGATTAGAAGTTGCAGTCAAGAAGGAAGTTTTTGCGGGTTCCGTGTTGTGAGTTATGAAGGAAACCGAGGCGGAATTAACTCGTAACCCGTATCTCGCAATTCGCAATAACACATTCAGGATTCTAATATTCAAAAATTCTCTTCATGTGCCGGAAACCACATATCATCGATTCGACGCTTCGCGATGGAGAACAGGCTCCGGGAGTCGTTTTTACGCTCGAAGAAAAACTTCGCATCGCTGCGATGCTCGAAAATTGCGGTATCAGGGAAGTGGAAGTTGGCACGCCTGCAATGGGAATAGACGAACAGCGGATGATTCGTGAGATTGTCCGGTCAGGTTTTCATTTCGATCAATTGTGCTGGGCTCGTGCGAAAG
>JAEWME010000098.1 GCA_023393265.1 Bacteroidota bacterium
GCAAAAACATTCGGATAGACTCGGTGGTGAATACCTTCGATCACTTCGTTATCAAGCGAAGTAGCGGTTACTATCAGGTCCTTACCCAATTCGTCAATTGCCTGATGGTGGCTGCTCAAAACTGGCGGAAGAAAATCTTTTTCCGCTTTCACACGCTTCAGAAAAAACGGGTCAGCCGTAAACTGAACCGGGTGAAAGTTGATGCCCATCAACAAAGTATCTCCTGAAATTTTCTGCCAGTAATTGCGGTGAAGTTGTTCCTTTTTGAGTTTCAGTGTTTCTTCGGCATTCATCTTTTCGTATTTCTGTGCCGGAATATCCTGAATCAAAGTGCCGCCTGTTGCCACATTCATGCTTTGTAATCCCAGGCAAAACCCGGTGACAAAATATTCAGGTTTCGCTTTCAGGAAAGGGACAAAATCGTTGTTTTGCCGTCCGCCCAGCAATTGAAACAGGAAACTGAGTTCGAACAAATGCCGGTTGGGATCGGTTACCTCGGAATAAAGATTCTTTTGGCCATAAGCTTCGGGCTGAATATCGGGACCGCCGAAAAAGAAAATGCCCGAAGAAATGTCTAACAGTTTCCGAAATGTCGCCGTCCAGCCGTTTTGCTGATAAATATGTGCGACATCTTCTTTTCCTGAAACCTTTTGCAAGTGGAACCTGCTCATCCCTTCTTTTTCAATCAATTCAGCCGATTGGCCAAAATCATAGTTTTCTTCCGACGAATAAACGCCCACAAAATCAGCATCATGAACCTGCAGCAAATTATTCTTCAGCAAAAACTGTATGGTTTCCAGATTTTGAACTGTTGGATGAGCAAGGAGAATGTATGTTTTTCCGGGTGCAATCTCTTTTTCGAGAAAATCCTGCGAATGCGCAACCATCGAAAAAACGACAAGTGCCAGCGCCAGGTAAAACCTTCCGAAATGTTTCATGCCACACTAATTTTCAGTTGTCAGGAAATAAAAGGTTGAAATTAACGTTTTTCATCCGATGCGTGAAAAAAGTGGCGTTGTTTGTTTTATTTGCTATTTTTAAAACGTCGAAAATCAGATCACAAAACAACCATCTATGTCATTCAAATTGTTTTTTGCCAGCACATTCGGGCGCATTAAGTCAACTGAAAAAATTGAAGCAGAACACGAGGCTTTGCTTCGCGACTACCATAATTTTTGCAAGTTTGAGCAATCGGCAGAACTAAAAGAATACAAAGACCTTGAATTACTTGTTAAATCGCCCACTTTCGTGCAGCGAAAAAAGGAATTGCAGCACCTTATTTTAAAAGGGAGCAAAGAAGAAGCGCAATTAAAGGAATTGCGTAAACTCGAAAGAAACCGAAAGGTCAGAAAATACCTGGCTGACCCCAAAAGCAACGAAAAGCTGAAAGACTCACCTGAATATTTGCAATACGAAAAACTCGTGAGAATCACTGGCACAAAGGAATTCAGAGATCGGATAGCGTATCTGGAAGACAGGCAAAAATGGGAGAAGACGGAAGATTCTGGTAAGGAAAAGCGGCTGGAGGAATTGAAAAAATCGCCGGAATTACAGAACTACCTGAAATACAAAAGCAGCAATGTTTTCGACTTTTTCAGGAAGTGGAGCCTTGTTTTTGAAGACCGATTTGATTCAGGAAAACTTGATGCGGCCAAATGGTCGACCATCTCGCACGCTGCAGCCAAAACCATCGAACAAAATTACTCGCAGCCGGGCGACCTGCACGCCTTCACCGATGGTAAAAACATTTCGCTCGATGGCAAAACTTTGAAAATTGAAGTCCGCCGCGAAAAGACAAAAGGAATGCAATGGAAACTCCCGTTCGGCTTTGTTGAACAGGAATTCGACTATACTTCAGGAATTATTTCGACCGGAGAAAACGGCTGGTGGAAACACGGGATACTTGAAGCCAAGGTGAAATATGCACCCGGGGAAAATTTGGTTGACGTAATTTATCTGCTCGGCGAAGAAAATTCGCCTCAAATTAACCTTGTTGAAATGGGCGTTAAAAACCGGTTGGGGTTACTTGCCCGTTCGGGTGCCGAAATTCAGGAAACAACCGAAAATATCTCCGGATTGAAGGAAGGTGCCTGGTACATTTTCAGGCTGGAATGGTCGGCTCATTCCCTCTCCTGGAAAATAAACAACTATGAAATACTGAACATCACACAGCATGTTCCGGGATTTAAGATGCACCTGAACGCAGCTTCGGTTGTTGTTGACGAGCCACACAACCTGCCGCACCGTTTCGAAATAGATTGGATCAGATTTTACCAGCACCACCAAAATTAAGCCCTTTATCACATGAATTGGACTGACGGATTTGAAGGTGCCATCACTGTTTGCGACAAAGAAGGCATTGTTGTTTATATGAATGAGCGATCGAAAAAGATGTTTTCGTCCGACGGAGGAGAAAGCCTGATCGGGCAAAGTTTAATTGGCTGCCATCCGGAACCTGCGCGCAGCAAGCTACTTGAAATGCTCGAAAAGCCTATGCCCAATTCTTATACGATTGAGAAACGCGGCATCCGTAAAATGATACACCAGACACCGTGGATGGAAAATGATGAATTTAAAGGTGTTGTAGAGATTTCGTTCGAAATACCGATGGATTTGCCGCATTTTGTGAGAAAATAACAAGCACAACTACAACAGGTCGAGAGCTGTTCCTAGGGAACGGCTTTTTTAGTTTTTAGAAAAGCGAACAGAAATAATGATAAATAGCCTGAAAAAACTTAATTTTCTGATCGAATTCAGAAATTTGTGTTCTATGAAACAAAAGCTGCTGCTATCCGGAATACTCGTGTTCATTTTTTCGACAATCTCTCATGCACAAGGCATCCGGGGGCACATCACCAATGAACAGGGTGAAGCCATCGCTTTTGCAACAATCTACGTTCCGCAAACCTCCACCGGAACAGTTTCGAACGCCGACGGCGGCTACGAGCTTAAACTTCAGGAAGGAAACTGCATGGTGGAGGTAAAATACCTGGGATACAAAACACGGTCGTTTAACCTGAACATCGGACCTGAATTCCAGGAATTGAATATTCAACTCGAAACGCAAAATTACCACATTCCGGAGGTAAAAGTGATGGCTTCGGGTGAAGATCCGGCCTACTACATCATGCGGCGCGCCATAGCGATGGCTCCTTATTACGAAAAACAGGTTTCTAAATATTCGTGCAAAGTTTACCTGAAAGGCTCGGGCGTTTTCGGGAAAATTCCCTTCATTTTTGAAAAGCAGATGAAAAAAGATGGTGTGAAAGAAAATGAGCCCTTCGTAATGGAAACGCTGAGTAAAATTGATTTCGAACTTCCGGACAAACTGAATCAACAAGTTTTGGCCATGCGCTCGACGGGCCGCGACAACAATACTTCGCCTATGGGGATGATTACAAACAACCTGTACAACGC
>JAEWME010000442.1 GCA_023393265.1 Bacteroidota bacterium
AATGGCAATACGTTAAAATTACCATACGGAACCCCAACCCCAAGAAAAGTACGCCCGACAACTGAACTCTTTTCATTGATAATGCGGCCATAACGATACTCAAAATCGCCTTTCACATATTGGGCAAACCGCGTATTCAGAACTTTATAGTACCTGCTTCGTTCATTTGTCAGACTGTCAAAAACCGTAGTTTCTCCTTTATTAACCAAGTTCGAATATAAAGTGAGTAAATTCCCGGCCGATTCGAGGTTGACCCTAAAATATTTATAATCTTCGCGCTTATTGGTACTCTGCGTGTTGTAAGTCCAACTATAGTTCGACGCCAGAATTAAGTGGTCAGTAAAACTGCTTTTAATGTAAAGATCCTGTATTTTCTTAATAAACGTAGAATCCAGGTTGTAAATTCTCACATAATTCAAGTCAACCGGATTCAGGGTGTGATACTGATAGCTGCTTGTTTTCCAGTTATAACCTACTTTCACATTGGTAATTGTCCGGGTATAGTCAGGGCGCTCCTGATAGTTATAACCAACCGTCAGTTTAGTTTCAGGAATTTGATAATTAAAAAAGTGGCGACCTTTAAAAAAGCTAATAAACTTCGGGATTGTTAGGCTCGATTCAACACCAAACTCACGCGTATTGAATAAGTTATTCGTCAAATTTTGCCGCTCGCTTGCTCCGCGGACCTGAAAATCGAAAACCTCAGCACCACGAAAAGTATTCCTATGCTGATAATTCAGGTTACCTGCCA
The DNA here is from genome assembly GCA_023393265.1 of Bacteroidota bacterium. Lineage (GTDB taxonomy): Bacteria > Bacteroidota > Bacteroidia > Bacteroidales > Prolixibacteraceae > Aquipluma. The sequence goes on from JAEWME010000442.1 coordinate 752, forward strand.
CACCCAGATTTCCGGATGAGTTGGTCCCTTCCACCTCGAACGAAACATTTTGACGGGGCAATGGCGATAATTGCATTTTACAATCGAGCATCGCAACAGAATCCTGAGTCAGCGAGTCAACTTCATCAAACCCAATATTAATCAGGCGAAATTGTTTGAGCCGGTTCAGCGCCCGGTATGTTTTCTCAGCATTTTGCAGCGAATAATAAGCACTATCAGGCAAATGGTTCATTTCAACAAACAAACCGGGTTTGTAATTAAGTTTCCCCAGGTAGGTGAAAATATAGTTTTTATCAACCAGCGTATCAGGCTTCAGGTTGTTGGCTTCTCCTGAAAGATCGGGCGTCCGGTAAGCTAAATTAACCTGATAGTCTTTTATCCGGAAGCGTTTGTGCGGAACAATATCATTTTCGTCATTGTCCAAAAGAGCGTCGTCGACATTCACATACAAATCAACTTTTCGATCGAAAGTGGTATCGGCTAAAAAGCGAATGTATTCTTCTGTAAACTTGAAGTAACCAAGATTTTTCAGGTGATTTGTCATTCGCTGCCGCTCAGCATTCAGTACGTCCAAATCAAAAATATCATTTTTTTTCAGGAGCCGGTTTGCAGAGTCTTTCAATAAAACAACCTGAAGACCTGGATCTTTGATGTTATAGTAGTAATTCCTGACACGATAAGGCTGATTGGCTTTAATGTTGAAAACCAGGTTAACCTTACGTTTTGCTTCGTGCCTGACCACAGAATCAGTCACAACAGCGTTGTAGTAGCCCTTGTTCTTCAGGTAAATTCGTAACTGGTCGCAGCTTTTTTGTGCCTGCAGGGCGTCGTACAAAACAGGCGCTTCTCCAATGCGTTTGAGCCAATCGTTTTCCTTTTTGGCCGACGACAGGTTGTACATACCAAGGTGAAATTTCATAAAGCCCAAAATCCGAAGGTTTTCCTTTTGCTTGATGTGATTTCTGAGCTCTTCCCTTTTCAGATTTCGGTCATCGGCTTTCACCGTAACTTTGTTCAGCAAATACTTTCCTTCAGGCACAAAACGGGTCGAACTGCATGATCCGAGAAAGATCAAGCAGACCATTGCAAACACCAGTTTTGTATAGGGAAAATGAAATTGCCTGTTAAAAACCATGAAATTGAATTTGTACAAAAATAAACAGACCATTTGGTTCGCAAATCGTCGGGAGCTTTTTATTTTTACAATTTACAACCGAGAAGAAATAAATATGTTGAGCAAAAACAAAATAAAGCTGATTCAGTCGCTTGACCGGAAGAAAAACCGTGATTCTTCGGGCCTTTTTCTGGTTGAAGGAACTAAAATGGTTGAAGAAGCCCTTGATTCAGGATTACAGATTGATTCGCTGATTTGCACGACAGAATTTCTTGATCAACATCCATTTGCAGAACAACGATCGGACGAAATAATCGAGACTGATTCTGAATCTATCAGAAAAGCAAGTCTTCAGCAAAATCCTCAAAATGCACTGGCCATTGTCCGGAAACCAAACCAGAATGAAATTACCCCAAACTACAGCGACCTCATTATTGCGCTCGATTTCATCCAGGATCCCGGAAATTTGGGAACCATTCTCCGGATTGCTGACTGGTTCGGGATTGCGCATGTCGTCTGCTCGTCCAATACGGTTGACGTGTTCAACCCGAAAGTTGTTCAGGCCAGTATGGGCGCTATTTTCAGGATAAAAACAATTTATACTGACCTGGAAAAATTTCTGGATAAAGCCACCGAAAGCGACATTCCGGTTTACGGAACTTTTCTGGAAGGCAAAAATATTTATGCTGAAACCCTCACGAAAAATGGCATCCTGATCATGGGAAACGAAGGAAATGGCATTTCGGAATCGACTGCCAGATTTGTATCACGCAAACTATTCATTCCTTCTTTTTCGTCGGGTAAAGGATCCGAATCGCTGAATGTGGCCATTGCAACGGCCATCTGCTGCAGCGAATTCAAAAGACGATAAAACTTCAGGATTTTTTGTAAGCCGCAGCAAAAGCTTCGGCACAACGCTCACCATCCATTGCCGAAGACACAATTCCACCGGCGTACCCGGCGCCCTCGCCACAAGGAAAAAGCCCTTTTATTTTGACATGCTCCAGCGTTTCTTCGTTTCGCGGAACCCGAATGGGAGACGACGTGCGCGACTCGACAGCCACCACAACAGCCTCATTTGTCAGGAAGCCCCGCGCCTTTTCGTTGATCAGTTTAAATCCTTCCTGAAGCCGGAAGCGAACACGTTTAGGCAATTTTTCGCTTAGCGGAACCGAAACCAAACCCGGACGATATGACGATTCGGGCAAATCCTGCGAGAACTTACCGTCCACAAAATCGGCAATTCGCTGCGCAGGGGCAAACTGTGAATTCCCGTTCAGCGCAAAGCACAACTGTTCCACCCGCCTTTGAAATTCCAATCCGGCAAAAACACCCAGATGGCGATATTCGCTAATGTCTTCCGGCCTGATTTCAACCACCATCCCTGAATTGGCAAACCTCGTGTTTCGCTGTGTTGGCGACATTCCGTTTACAACCATCTCGCCAGGCGAGGTGGCAGCCGGAACCATGACTCCTCCGGGACACATGCAAAACGAATAAACACCGCGTTGCTCAACCTGCTCGACAAACGAATAGGTTGCAGGCGGCAAATAAGGACCTCGCTGGGACTGGCTGTACTGAATAGAATCGATCAACACTTGCGGATGTTCGGCCCTGACGCCAACAGCAAAAGTCTTTGCTTCAATTGAAATGCCTCTTTCATAAAGCAACTCGTATATTTCACGGGCAGAATGACCGGTTGCCAGAATCACAGCTTCGCCTTCAACAATGGTGGTGTCGGCCAGCATAATTCCGGTGCAACGTTCATTTTCGACAATAAAATCGGCTACCCTCGAATTAAAATGAATTTCACCTCCGGCGTCAATAATTTTCTTGCGGATGCTGGTGATAATCCCAGGCAACATGTTGGTGCCAATGTGCGGGTGCGCATCGATTAAAATATCAGGAAGGGCTCCATTGTCGTAAAAAATCTCCAGGATTCTACGGATATTTCCACGTTTTTTCGAACGTGTGTAAAGCTTTCCGTCGGAAAAAGTACCTGCCCCACCCTCACCGAAACCATAATTCGAATCAGGATCGACAATGTGTTCACGGTGAATTTTGGCAATGTCGCGTTTTCGTTCGCTCACATTCTTTCCACGCTCAAAAACGATCGGTTTAAAACCAAGTTCAATGAGACGAAGCGCCGCAAAAAGGCCAGCAGGCCCAGCCCCGACAATTATCACAGGCGGCTTACCGCTGACGTTGTCATACCGAAATTCAATTTTATTTTCGACAGGAAGTTCGTCGATAAACGCTTCGAGCCCAAGGTTGATCCGAATGCTCCGCTGACGTGCATCGATCGAGCGGCGCTTCACATTGACGTGCAGAATGCGCGCTTCATCAACATGAAGCTTTTCGGCCAGAACAGGTTTGTAGAATTGCTCGTCAGAAGCCTGCCTGGGTGAAAGTGAAAGATTGATTTCCTGTATCAAGACTATTCAAAATGAAAACAGAGCGTTACAATATTCGACGTCAATTTGGAAAAAGCTGCAGAATAAACCTGTGCCTGCGTGTCTTTTGGGCCTGCGTCGAGGATATTATTCATCCCGAAACTAAATTTCAATTCCGTAGAAAGTCTGAAAAACTGCAGGTATGAGTCCCATCCTATGCCAGCTTCCAGGTATGTTCCGAAAGGCTTCAGGCGAACCAAATCTTCCTGTCCGCTTTTCGAAATATCCACCCTGACGGCACCTCCGCCAATTACATAAGGGCGCTGGTTGTTCATCTTTCTGGATTTGTATTTCAACAACAATGGAAAGTCGAGGAAAGTTGATTTGATGGAATAGTATTCGGAATTATCAGAATTATTGTCCACAACAGGAATGTTGTATACAAGCTTCCTTTCGGCAAACGACATCCCTGGCAAAAAGCGAAGATCAAAACTTTCGGCAAGACGAAGGTTGGTAACAATCCCAACTGTAAAACCGGGTGTCAGGTTTGAGATGTCGGCCCGAACGCTTTTATGCCGGTTGGCAATGTCGATTACATTTTCCGATTTCATAAACTGAGCATTGTCGCTCATCACTTTATAATGTTCAAATCCGAAATCGGTTTCGTTGATCCCAAGCGTGAAACCAAAATGCAACCGCTTATCGTCGAAAGTAGTCAGGTTCTTCAACAGCAACCGCTGCGCATGAGAAGTAAACCCCGCCAAAAGAAAAATCAAGACATAAAAAAATCGCTTCACGTTGGTAGCTTTACCGATTGTATATGAAACCACAAATCTACGAAATTATTGTACGGTAAAATTACTTTTGGGCAATGTATATCGTTGCAATGCCAAAAGTTAATCTGTGTTGTTCTGCCTTCCTGAAACCTGTTTTGCGGAGTATTGCCAGAAACTTTTCATCATCGGGAAAAGCCATCACCGATTCGGGCAAATAGCTGTATGCCGATCGGTCTTTCGAAACCAAACGGCCAATAACAGGCAATATTCCGAAGAAATAAAACAAATAGAGCTGTTTCATCGGGAAATATTTGGGTTTCGAAAATTCGAGGATGACAGCAACACCATTATCCTTTAAAACCCGGATGAATTCGGCAAGTCCCTTTTCCAGATGTTCGAAATTACGCACTCCAAAACCAACCGTAATGGCTTCAAATTCTCCGTCTGAAAATGGCATCGACTCTGAATCACCCTTTCTGAACTCAATCATTTTATCGAGACCAAGCTTCTTGATTTTTTGCCGGCCAACATTCAGCATTTGTTCCGAAAGATCGAACCCAACAATTCGTTTAGGGTTCATCTTGGCTGCCGCAACAGCAAAATCGCCGGTTCCGCTGGCAACATCCAGAATGGTTGCTGCCCTATACCCTGAAAGGATTTTAATGGCTTTCTTGCGCCAAAGTTTATCGATGCCAAGCGAAAGAAAGTGATTTAAAAAATCGTATTTGGGCGCAATATTGTCGAACATCTGCTCGACCTGCTGCTTTTTTTGATGATCGGAATCTTTGTAAGGCGTTACCTGCATATTTGACTTCTGGATTTGAAACTATCGACCAACTGAAAACGGGTCTATTTAACAGACGGACGTTGCCACAACAGACAATTAATTGGCTGGCGTCATTTTGTCGATGAAACCAAACGACTCATCATCAATCCTGATCTCGCCTTTGGTAACATGCCCAAGTGCAAAAAAAGGAACTTTCATTCCGCTCATCAGGTCGACAAAATCATCAACATTTTCAGTTTTAACGCCAACAACCAGTCGGCCCATTGCTTCGCCAAAAAGGAAAGCATCTCTCCGGATTTCAGCATCAGAAGTAATATCGAACCCGAGACCAGTGGGTAAGCCCGAACGAAGCAAAGTGAAGAACAACCCACCTTTTCCAACCGGACTGGCAAAAGCAAGTAATTGCTGATCGATCAGTTTTCTCATCACATCGTGCAGTTTCACTTCGCGGTCGATGTCGAATGCAGGCAAAGCTGAATCAGATATTTCGTGGTAAAATTCCAGGTATTCCGAAGAGTTTACATCGTCGAACGAATCGCCGATCATGAAAATGCTGTCTCCTTTATCTTTAAAACTATGCGTAACAAGCTTTTCCTTTTCGGCCATCGAAGCCATAATACTGATAATAATTGTTGGATAAACAGGGCCATGACCTGAGAAATAATCGAATCTGATCTTTCTGTCGGCCAGTTTTATATTGAATTTCTTACACGCATTTTCGAGTCCTTTTTTGGCCCCGGCGGCAATGAACTGTCCATTCGGATCTGCAATATTGATATGGTACAAAATTGAGCTTACAGCCTGCGGCTCTGCTCCATAGCAAATCATTTTACGAACTGCTTTCGCAATCAAGATTTCGGTTGCCTGCTGCGGGTCAATTTCAAGGTGATGATGCATGGCGTGGGTTGAAATAGCCATTAAATCACCATTTTCCGACGAAAATATACCAGATTCGTCATTGTCTTCGTTTGACATCAGAGCAAGGTCAATCGATTCTTCGGTAAAATCGTTGAAGTAATTGATTGGAGCCAGATTGGGATTAGCCATCAGGTTATATACAATATCCTGTATGTCCTGGTCTTCGCTAAGTTGTCCGATTGTAAATTCCTGAATTTGATTGCTTTGTTCGATCATAATGAGGGTATTAGCTTTTTAAATGCTGAAGCAAAAATAATTAAGTAGTTTGTTATTCCATAAATTTTGAGGATTTTTTAATTTTAGCTCCCATAAAAACAAGCAGTTCAATGAATCGAAAAATCGCTCTAATTACCGGTGCCACAGCAGGTATTGGTTACGAAACGGCACGCTTGCTGGCTCAAAACAACTACCAGTTAATCCTCACCGGAAGGAGAAAAGAAAGACTGGAATCTTTGCAAAAAGAACTCGAATCGTCTTTCAATTGCCCATCGGTCGTCCTGAATTTCGACGTACGGAACCGTACAGAAACAGAAGCAGCATTAAACAGTATTCCTGAAAAATGGAAGGCAATTGATGTTTTAATTAACAATGCCGGACTGGCTGCGGGCCTCGCCCCCATAAATTCGGCCGACGTTGACGACTGGGAAACCATGATTGATACCAATGTGAAGGGACTACTCTATATCTCGCGAACTGTTTCGTCCTGGATGATTGAAAGAAAAAGCGGACATATCATCAACATCTCGACCATTCCCGGAAAAGAATCGTATCCTAACGGCACAGTTTATTGTGGTACCAAACACGCTGTTAGCGCCATTTCGAAAGCCATGCGCATCGAATTATTGCCCTACGGAATAAAAGTTTCAACCATTGCACCGGGTGCAGTGGAAACAGAATTTTCGCTGGTCAGGTTTCGTGGCGACGAACAAAAAGCGGCTCAAGTTTACCAGGGATTTACACCACTTTCAGGAAAAGACATTGCTGAAACCATTTTGTTTATCCTGAACCGCCCGGCACATGTCAACATCGACGATTTGCTGATTATGCCAACAGCGCAAGCCTCGGCCAGAGATTTTCTCAGGAAATAGTAACTGGCTACTTTTTAATAAAAACTCCGGAAATCTGGATTAATCAATTCGATGGAATGATCGTTTTCGACTCAATATATTTAAAAGATTTTACAACACGTGTTTTTATTGCGATGGGAAGTCCGGACAAAGAGGCCAGCATTGCTGCTGATTGCCTGAATCAGGCCGACTTACGGGGAGTTGATTCTCATGGTGTTGCCCGCTTGAGTGGCTATGTACGCCTTTGGGAACTTAAACGGCTAAACGCAACGCCACAAACAAAAGTTATACACGAAACACCGAGTACGGCAGTGCTGGATGGTGATCTTGGTCTTGGACTGGTAACCGCACCACAGGCCATGCGCCTTGCGATCGACAAAGCCAAAGTGGCCGGGACAGGCTGGGTCGCCGTTCAAAATTCGAATCATTACGGAATCGCAGGTTATCATGCCATGATGGCCCTTGAACACGATATGATCGGAATCTCGATGACCAATGCCAGCCCACTGGTTTCACCCACATTTTCGCGCAGCCGACTGCTTGGTACCAATCCAATTGCTGTTGCGATACCGGCCGAGAATCAGCCGCCGTTTGTTATTGATATGGCGACAACCACCGTAGCCAACGGGAAACTGGAGGTTTTGCAACGTAAAGGAATGGACGCTCCGATTGGATGGACCCAGGATAAAGACGGAAACCCCACCACTGACGCGTATTCGCTCAAAAAAGGTGGATCCATGCTTCCGCTGGG
>JAEWME010000377.1 GCA_023393265.1 Bacteroidota bacterium
GGTTGAATGATGATCCGGTCGTGTAAAAATCATTTCCTACTTTGGTTACTGTGCAGTCGGGGTGATCGCCGGGAATCACCGGATTCATATATGTCTGGAATGAAGGTGACTGGCCTCTTGAAACAAAGAAGGTAACCGCCAGCAAAAGGGCAATGCAAATTGTTTTCATGTAAGGGTCTGATTTAGTTTTTGTTACTTATATTTCTAATAATACGAACATTAAACAAACTTCCTGCTTTGTTTTCTCCGGAAGACTGGAACCGAACGGTCACTGTACTTTTATCTTTCAGAAGCGATTCGGGTAACGGGTATTTTACATTAAAAAACTTCGGCTTGTTCCATTTTCCTGAAAGGTTTTCACTTACCAGCTTCGTATCGTCGATATAAATTTCGAAATTTCTGTGGCCTTTTTCGTTTCCCCAATAGCGAACCAGCAGCGATAAGTCGGTTTCGTTGTTTGTGCGCATCACGTAGCTGACAAACCCATTGGTGGCATCGCGCCACATTTCTTCCTGGAAAACACCTTTGTTTGAGTTTTCCGACTGAAACTGGTGGTCAACTTCAGGTTGTTGTTCGCCGGGCATTACCACATCAACGGTCTGTGTATTCAGCATCATCACCGAATCTTCCACCGTTTTCAGCGAGTCAAGAATATTCTGGTAGCCTGACTTTGTAGCAGTCATCCAGTACATCATATACCGTGCATCATGAATCCTGAAAAATGGTTCCAGCACGAGGTCCGAGTCTTTAGTTTCAGCAAATAAACCTTTGGTTTTGAAAGTCAGAGGCGCTCCTGGTGCCGGTATAATTTTCCGCAGGATTTCGGAGCGTTCACCCAGCATTACCGGTGCTTTCAATAGCGACATAAGTTTTCCTGAAGGAATATGTCCCCAACGGCTGTCGTCGGCAATCAATCCGGCCAAATCTTCGGTTCCTGTTTTGGCGGCCAGCAGAATTGGCCCGTGCATCACAGCAACATAGTTCGGTACGTTAATCATTTGTTCGAGCCGGTTTTCCATCGGTAGTATTACTTTCACTATATCACCATCTTTCCACTTTCGGTCAATCAGCAAATAACCCGATGGCTGCAGGCTTGTGACGAGTGTGTCGCCATTCACGATCACTTTAAACGATTGTTTTTCAGTCCAAAATGGATGTCGCACCATCATTTTAAATGCTGTATTTTTTTTTGTATGAACAATGAGTTCTGTTTTTTCCTCATCAGGGAAAGAAGTGTTTTGGGTTATTTTCACTCCTTTTTCCCGCCAGTTCAGTTCCGAAGCAATGAATAGGTTTACAAAAAGTGTATCAGCCGAGTGAGTGTATATAAATTCGCCGTACTTCCCATGATTTTCCATGCCAGTACCAACGCAGCACCACATGCCTTCGTTGGGAGCCGAATAAACCCGATAGTGCTCAGGCCGTGCCGGTGTGAAGTAAACATATCCGCCATGCTCCGGGTGTTGAGTCGAGAGAATGTGGTTGTAGAGCGCACGTTCATAGAAATCGGCGTATCGCGAATTGGGGTGCATCCTGAAAAGTCCTTCGGTAAGCCGGAGCATGTTATAAGTATTGCAGCTTTCGGGGCCATGCACTTCGCTGATATAGTCGGAACAGTTTGTAGCCGAAGGGAAGAATTCGCGGCGGCTGTTGCCACCAAAGGCGAGGCTGCGTGTTTGCGAAACGGTTTGCCAGAAAAATTCAGCAGCGCGGGTAAAATATGGGTCGCTGCTTTCTTCTCCGATTCGCTGGAATCCGACAGCTTTCGGAACCTGAGTATTAGCGTGTTTGTTGTCGAGGTTATCTTTTCCGGCAGCCATCGGGTCAAGAATCTCGCGGTGCGAAAAGCGCCTGGCCATTTCGAGGTATTTGCGCTCATGGGTCATTTGCCAGGCGTCGGCATAAACTTCATTCATTCCGCCATGTTCGTTGGCCAGCATGTCCTGCATTTGTTCATCACTGAGACCTGCACATAGGTTGATTCCCCAGTCGCAAAATTCCAGAAACATCCGGCGGGCTTCGGTATTGCCGGTGTAAAGCCAGGCGTCGCGCAAGCCAGCATACATCTTGTGCACATTATACCACGGAACCCAGCCTTTCCAGATAGCTGACACATTGCCGTTTTTTATTTTCAGCCAAAGGGCTTTCCCATTCGGAACACCGCCGAGATAACCGGCAAAATTCGGATCAGCGCCATTGGCTTCCTGGCAGGCTTTCAGTTCAACAATCATGCTGTCCATCCGCTGTTTGAGAGCCTGATTTCCGGTTGCTGCGAAGTGAATTGCCAGTGCTGAAAGGTAGTGTCCGCCTATGTGGCCGTCCAGTCCGGAGCTTTCCCAGCTCGGATAATTTTCGGTTTTTGGGATGAGTCCGGCTGATTTTTGATAGGGGGCCAACATGTGGTTAATGTCGTATTTCAGGAGCGTCTGAACATTCAGGTCCTGTGCCTTTTTGAAAATTCCGTCGAGTAGTTTAACGTCGCCAAGCGGAAATGAATTTTTGTATAACTGATCCTGTGACCATGCCTTTCCTGCAGCAATCAGGGAAAAAATACAAATGATAAAAATTCTTTTTTTCATGTCAGGTATTAGTATGAGTAAAATAGTGGTTTGTGCCGGTTGGGTTAGGTCATCCAAATTTAGTAAGCAGAAACGATCAATCGGTACAGAATCGTGATTTTTGACCTTTTGGGCGATTTGTTTTTCTGTTGGCAATACATTTTTAATTTTACGTGTCTGAAATCTAAAAAGGCACATGGAAGAAACGATCCACTTATTGATCATGTACACCATGCTGGTGCTCACCATCCTTTTGTTCCACAAAGGCAGGAAGCATCCGCCTAGTCTGATGCTTGGAATTTATGCTTCGGTAGAAGTTGTCACAAACGGGCTCAATAGTTTCACGCTGTCCACAGGTGTCAGTTTTTTCGAGCGGTTCCCTTTTTCGCATTTTATCTACAAACCCATCTATTGCCTTTGGGTGCCGTTATTCTATTTTTATTTCCGGTATTGTCAATCGGCCACATTTAGGCTGTCGCGCAAACATTGGCCGCATTTTATTCCGTTTCTGTTGTTTCTGGTTTTATTTTTCCTGATTTGGATTTTTGGGGGTAACACTTACCTGGGCGAAAATCTTTATGTCAGGGGTTCGCTGGCTTTCAGCCTATCCTTTTCGGTTGATGTGGTCGTTAAATTACAGTATCTGGTGTATGATTTTCTGATGATTCGCTTATTGATACAAACAGAAAGACATGCTAAAATGCAACATGATTCGTTTTCTTCTGAAGTGCCAATGGCCATTTCCTGGCTGCGTTTCATCGTATACGGGTATGCGCTGGGCAGCCTCGGCAGTATTATTATTTTTGTGTCCGATTTTATTGAAAGTAGTGCTGTTGCTACTATTAATATATTTATTATCAGCTACTATTTTCTTTTCTTTTTCGCGATTTTTTATCAAACCGTCACCGGCAAAACTTTTGAGAATACATCGAAGCCACGAAAAGTGTACATACCTTCGGATGAGCTTGAGAATTTAATGGTACGGGTTGACCGGGAGATTCGGGAAAAGCGCTTATTCCTCCGTTCAGAGCTCACGCTTCAGCAAATAGCGCAGTTAACGGGCGAAAAAGAGCGACTTATTTCTCAGGCTGTCAACACGGTGAAAGGGCAGAATTTCAACGAATACCTGAATTCAATCAGGATAGAACATGCCTGCCATCTGCTGGCCGAAAGCAACAGCAAACCAGTTTTTGAGGTGATGTACGAATCGGGCTTTAACACCAAAGGCGCTTTCAATCTCGCGTTCAAAAAAATCACCGGAAAAACGCCAACCCAGTATAAAGCCGAAATTCAAAATACACTTGTTTGATCTTCCTGGAGTTTTGGTTGCGCTCCGGAATGAAAACTCTGGTAGTCGGTTAAACTGAACTGTCGAATGAAGTCAGAGAAACATTGAAATCAAATTCAGGAAAACTGAGTTGAAAATTCGCTTAATATGACAACTTTGAATTCGGTCAAACCAATTTTAAACTGACTAATCAAGATGAAAACCAAACTGATTCTCTTCGTTTTGCTATTTATGCTGGCTTTGACGGCCGGTCACAAAATGCCGAACAGAAACCAGCTCTTCTGAATCCGGCGCTTCCGATTGAAGAGCGGCTTGATGACCTTGTGCCGCGGTTGACCCTCGAAGAATGAGGTAACCAGACAGCCATACCGGATGGCGGATTAGTATTTTGAAGAAAAGGAGATCAGTTGTTGGCTTCCTTTTTTATATCCTGAAAAACCGATTATTCCGATTTTGCTGCGTGATGAAAGTCAAACGTCTGCCTAGTTTTATTTTGTTGATTATGAATGCAATGATTGGTAGATATTGATTTCGTTCTATATAGAACTGAAGTCAATTTTGGTATTGATTACTCCTGAAGTTAAGTTGTGGTTATGCAGAAAAACCAAATAATGACTAAATAGTCCGGAATAAATTAATACCTTTGCCGCATTGACAATCAAGTTTTTATTGAATCTTTCTTAGCAATGCGCTGCTTCGCCTGTTATATGGCGGGCATTTCCATCGTCAAAATCGACATCAAAATCAACTTTCTTGCTTGTTCAAGTCGCCTGGTTAACACGATTTTGAAGTGCATTTTTGTAAAAACCAGGACTGAATTTGACATTGTCAATTTTTATTAATCACGTAATATCACTCGTGCAAACATTTCGTTTGGCTTCTCCCACGTTTTTTTATTGCGATCATTTACCATTTAAAAGAGCTGCCTTTGTGTGCAGCATGAAGATTTATGACATTTACAGAATTAAATATATCGGAGCCAATAAAAAGGGCATTGGACGATAAAAATTACGAAACACCCACTCCAATTCAGGAACAGGCAATTCCGGTCGCACTCAGTGGTCGCGATTTGCTTGGTATTGCACAAACAGGAACCGGGAAAACGGCCGCATTTGCTATTCCAATTATTCAACACCTTGATCAACCGCTGGCCAGAAACCAGAAGCGAGAAATCAAGGCACTGGTGCTGACGCCAACGCGGGAACTTGCCATCCAGATTGAAGAATGTTTTGCTGATTATGCCAAATATACCAATTTACGCCATACCGTTATTTTTGGTGGAGTTGGTCAGAATCCGCAGGTAGAAGCGATTAAGCGGGGTATCGATATTTTAGTTGCTACACCCGGACGTTTGCTCGACCTGATCAATCAGGGATATATTTCTCTCAACAACATTACACACTTTGTGCTCGACGAAGCTGACCGCATGCTGGACATGGGTTTTATTCATGATATTAAACGGTTGTTGCCGCTACTACCAGTCAGGAAGCAAACGCTGTTTTTTTCGGCTACTATGCCCATTGCAATTGCCAACTTGTCGAAATCAATTCTGTATAAACCGGTGAGAGTGGAAGTTGCTCCTGTTTCGTCAGTAGTCGATACGATTGAACAGCACTTGTATTTTGTTGAAAAACCGCTGAAAAGCGAACTACTCATTTCTCTTCTGAAGAAGGAGCAGGATAAATCGGTGTTGGTTTTTTCGCGCACCAAACACGGAGCGGATAAAATTGCCCGGATACTTAGCAAAAGAGGAATTTATTGTGAGGCGATTCATGGGAATAAAACGCAGGGAGCCCGACAACGGGCACTGACTAATTTCAAATCGGGAGCAACACGGGTAATTGTGGCAACCGATATTGCCGCTCGGGGAATTGATGTCGTGAATCTGGAGCTAGTAATTAATTACGACCTCCCCGATGTAGCTGAGACTTACGTGCATCGCATCGGCCGTACAGGTCGTGCCGGAAACAGGGGGACTGCTCTGTCATTCTGTTCGCAGGATGAACACATGCTTGTGAGGGATATTCAGAAGTTAACTGGTAAAGTTCTGAACTCTACATTGATTAAAGAATAGAAAAATATAACGTTAAACAGATATGCATGGGTAGATCAATGACTTATAATAAAAGGGAATTAGAGAAAAAGCGAGAGCAAAAACGACAGGAGAAATTGAAACGAAAGGAAGATCGCAAAGCAAACAATGGCAGCTCCTCGTTAGATAATATGATTGCTTATGTTGATGAAAATGGAATGATTACAAGTACTCCGCCAGATCCAGGGAACAAACAGGAAGTTGATGTAAGCACTATCAGTGTTTCGACACCTCAACGAGAGGAAGAAGAAGTGGTGCCATTAAGAGGCCGTGTTGAGCATTTTAATCAAGGGAAAGGATACGGTTTTATCAAAGATATTGGAAGTACCGAGAAATACTTTTTTCATTTTAGTAATGCTCCTGAAGATATTTCCGAAGGGCATATCGTTTATTTTGAACTGGAAAGAGGCAAGAAAGGTATGAATGCAGTGAGAATTACTCTTGCAAATTAAAAATATTAATAGTTATTCATTTAAAACAAAGTACAAATGAACATTTATGTTGCGAATTTAAGCTACAACACAACAAGTGAGAGCTTACAGGAATTATTTGCAGAATACGGAGAGGTAACTTCTGCAAATGTTATCAATGATAGGGAAACCGGAAGATCACGCGGATTTGGTTTCGTTGAGATGCCCGACGAGGCACAAGGAAAAAAATCTATTGAAGAATTGAACGAAACGGAGTTTGAAGGTAAAGCAATCAATGTAAGCGTTGCTCGTGCCAAAACCGAAAGAAATAACAATAGTTTTGGTAATCGCGGCGGTTACAATCGCAGACAATATTAGTCAGAGTCATCGTCGATTTTTAGATAAGAAATTACATTAGTTTGTTGAAACAAATTGATGAACCCTACTTGCTGTCCAATTTTTAGTTTTTGGGCAGCTTCCTTTTGTAACGTAATCATGAAAAGTTTCCCTATTGACCGGGAATGGACCTGACCCAAACTGAAATAAAGTCGTAGTTAACTTTTTTTCTCCCTGATTTCTACCCTCCTGATTTTTCCACTGATGGTTTTGGGCAGTTCATCCACAAATTCAACAATTCGTGGATACTTGTACGGAGCAGTGACTTTTTTTACGTGATCCTGAATTTCTTCGGCCAATTTGTTTGAGGCAAAAAAGCCCTTTCCTAAAACGATGGTGGCTTTCACAATTTGCCCGCGGATTTCATCAGGAACGCCAGTCACAGCGCATTCCACTACAGCAGGGTGGGTCATCAGGGCACTTTCTACTTCGAAAGGGCCAATGCGGTAGCCGGAGCTTTTTATTACATCGTCGGCTCGCCCGATAAACCAATAATAGCCGTCTTCGTCACGCCAGGCTACATCGCCGGTGTAATACATCCCGTTGTGCCAAACGCTGCGTGTAAGTTCATCGTCGCGGTAGTAGCCTTTAAACAAACCGGCGGGAATTTTATCACCAATCCGAATGGCAATTTGCCCTTGTTCTCCATCCTCGCAGGGAGTTCCGTCGGGTTTCACCAAAACAACATCATACTGAGGCGAAGGAATTCCCATCGATCCCGGCTTCGGCTCCATCCACGGAAAGGTTCCAAGCTGTACCGTTGTTTCGGTTTGGCCAAATGCTTCCATTAGCTTGATGCCAGTTCGTTCGTAGAAAGTTTCGTAAACATTGGGATTTAATGCCTCGCCAGCCGTGGTGCAGTATTTTAAGGCCGATAAATCGTAGTTCGAAAAGTCTTCGCGTATCAGGAACCGGAAAATAGTAGGAGGAGCACAGAAGGAAGTTATCTTATATTTTGCCATCATGTCGAGCATGTCGGCTGGTGTAAATTTTTGATGGTCGTATACAAAAACGGCACATCCGGCCAACATTTGTCCATACATTTTTCCCCAAACTGCTTTTGCCCATCCGGTATCGGCAATCGTTAAGTGTCGGCCGTTTTCTTCCACATTGTGCCAAAACGAAGCGGTGATAATATGAGCCAGCGGATAGGCATAATCGTGAGCAACCATTTTTGGATTACCAGTGGTACCCGAGGTGAAATACAGAAAAAGCATATCCCTGTTTTCTGATGGATTTTCGGGTTTTTTGAATGCCGGGGCCTCCAGTATACCCTTCTGAAAATCGGCTACATAATCAGGAACAACCGGACCAACTGAAATAACTTTTTCTACGGAAGGACAATCAGACAAAGCCTTGCCGATGTGTGCCAAAACAGCTTCTTCTCCGACGGTGACAATGGCTTTAATGTCGGCCGCGTTACAGCGGTAAATAATGTCTTTTTCGGTCAGGAGATGGGTGGCTGGTATGGCTACCGCCCCGAGTTTGTGCAACGCCAGACAGGCAAACCAGAATTCGTATCTTCGCTTCAGGATCAACATTACTTTGTCGCCGTGGCCAATTCCAAGTGTCTGAAAATAGGACGCCGTTGCATCGGTTTTGTCTTTCAGTTCCGCATAGTTAAAATCGACATGTTCGCCCTGATCATTGGCCCAAACCAATGCTAATTTCTGAGGTTCGATGCGGGCATATTCATCCACAACATCGTAGGCAAAATTGAAATTTTCAGGAATTTTCAGTTCAAAGTTGCTTAAAAAGTCTTCCAATGAATCGAACTCCGGCTTTACCAGGTATTTTTTATAAAGCTGCATAAAAGGGCTGTACGTGGGTTAAAAAATCAGGGCTAAAAAACGGCAATCTTTTCCGTCGAGAGCGAGCATGCCATGTGGCAGCGCCGAATTAAAATAAATAGAATCGCCCGCTTCGAGGGTCATTTCTTTCCCGTCGATACAAAATTTCATTCGACCTTCAATAATGTAATTAAATTCCTGTCCGGGGTGAGAATTCAGGAAGAATGCTGTTCCTTCAGGCTTGGGGCTGACCGTCACTTCGAATGGATCGGCCTTTCGGTTAATGAAACTGCTGGCGAGCGCCTGGTATTTGTATGCTTTTGTACGCTCAGAGTTTGCGCCTTTATTTTTTCGGGTAAGCGAGTAATGGCGCATGTGCGGTTCGTCGCCGCTAAGCAACACAGATAAGTCGATACCATATCGACGCGAAATACTGTGTAAAATACCTACCGGGATGTCCTCTTTTCCTGATTCGTATCCGAGGTATTTTATCTCGTCAATGCCGCAGGTATTTGCAGCATCAGCAACCGAAATGTCAAGTATTTCGCGAAGCCCTTTCAGGCGCTCGGCAATTTGTTTTATTTGTTCTTCCATGCTTGTAAAGTTGCACAAAAAGTAGTCAAATTAATTGATATGGCACACTATT
>JAEWME010000407.1 GCA_023393265.1 Bacteroidota bacterium
GTCAATAACAATACTGAAGGTTCAACCGATCTGCAACCCGGCATTAATTGAATATCTGAATGAACGCCGAATCAACATTGACATTGCCCGGATTCATTGCCGCGAAGTTCACTATTCGGTAAATGACAAGCCTTATTATGCTGTTGGCTTTGAAAATGACAAAGGTGGATATGAGTTGCGAAGTAAATACTTTAAGGGATGTACTTCGAAAGACATTACATCTATAAAGCGAAATAAGAACCATTGCCTGTTCTTTGAGGGGTTCATGGATTACCTGAGCTTTCTGACCATACAAAGGCAGCAAAATGCCCCCATCGATGTGATTGTTCTCAATTCACTCTCAAATCTTGGGAAAGTAAAAAGTACGCTCGCAGCTTACAAAGGAATCTTCACGTTTTTTGATAATGACCAGGCAGGGAAAAGGGCTGTTCAGGAATTGCAGTCAGCCTGTAACCATGTCAATGATTTATCCTATTGCTATTCCGGGTGCAAAGACTTAAACGAATACCTGTGCCGTAAACTTAAATCGCAGATAAAGCAAACTCAAAAATTAAAAGGACCAGGATTGAAAAGGTAAAGCGTAGTTTGCAGGATAATCGTTGGTTGGCAGGTGGGAGCAAGAGGGAACTGGACAAGTCCTGTTCATTCCTCTTGCCCTGCGGGATTACTTACTGGCAACCAGTAAGATATGAAAGTTCAGTTTTATAAAGTTTCTCATAGAGCCTTTTTGCAAAGGTCTGTTTGTCAGGAAAATAAATATCGTGATTGTCATAGGAAAGTTATAATATGGAACAGAGTAATGATAAAACAACTTTAACAACAATCGGAATCGACCGTTCAACCAACCGGCTGGTAGATAAGTTGTGTAAACGCTATAACCTAAAAAAAGGAGAAATTGTAAAACTGGCCTTTCAATATATGGAGAAGGCTTGCGTCAATCCATCCGAGCCACCGGAATCGGTAAAAGCCGAGCTGGCGAAAATAAACAAGCGGCAGGATGATCTGATCCGATTTATCCGCCATTTTGAAGAAGAGCAACTAAATCCGATGATACGGGCGACAAATTCGATTGCCGTCCGTTTCGATACCATCGCTAAAACATTGGAAACATTAGTCCTTTCTCAATTAGAGCGGAGCCATGAGAAAAACAATACAGTACTTCATAGAATCAGCGACCAATTTGCAAGACATGTTGATGCTGTCAATAATCAAACCAGACAGCTTTCTGCGTTGGGGCAGGTGCAAAAACGGGACAATCAAAAGCTACTGAGTTTGATAAGACTGTACACTGATCTTGCAGCCTGTGGAGTGATGGATGGGAAACGAAAAGAGAGCCTTAAAACAGAAATCCATAAACTAATTAATGCCGAATAAGAGATGAACATTGATTTTCCGCCACCATCCAACGGAGTATATAACAACGCAGGTAGCAGCAGACAATTGGCAAATTACCTCGAACATGAAGACCTGGAACGGATGCAAAAGGGTATTTATACCGAAGGCTTTTTCAACCTAACGGAAAATAACCTGTACAAATCCCTGGTGATAAAAGATATTGACGCAAATATTGGTCAACTTTTAAAAACAGATGCCAAATTTTACGCCATCCACGTCAGTCCTTCAGAAAAAGAGTTGGTGACGATGGGCAGCACCGAACAGGAGCAAGCTGAAGCGATGAAACGGTACATTAGGGAAATATTCATTCCTGAATATGCCAGGAACTTCAATAAAGGACTATCGGGTGAAGACATTAAATTTTACGGGAAGATCCACTTCCAACGAGGGCGTTCAGATAATAAACTGAATATGCACTGCCATTTGATTGTAAGCAGAAAAGACCAATCGAACAAAATCAAGATCAGTCCGTTAACTAACCACCGTAATACAAAGAAAGGCGTCATTAAAGGAGGCTTCGACCGTACAACCCTGTTTGAGAATGCAGAAAAAGGTTTTGACAAACTGTTTGGCTACAACCGGCAGTTAACGGAAACGTTTGAGTATTGCAATACGATGAAAAACGGCAAAATAGAAACAAAACTGCAAATGCAGGAACAGGAACTAAAAACACAGGATCAATCGGTTAATATATCCACCAATGATTCAACTGACAAATCCATTAACCGGTCAAGAGTTCATTCAAACAATCTGCAAAATAAACAAAGTGGCCTATCTTCCTTGCTCTCTGCTTTCCGGTCGGCAAATAACTCGGATCAAGACCGTGAGGAAGAGCAAAATTTATTGAAACTTAAGAAAAAGAAGAAACGGGGAGGGTTAAGACTATAATATAGGTCCGTTATTATTATTATTATTATTATTATTATGACTGCGGTAAAAACGAATAGGGTAGGAACAGATTTCTATTTTTATAAATACTTTCGCTTTTTTAGTAAAAGAATATTTTTGTTAAAAATAAATATATTCTATTTCTTCTGTGCGAAGTGATAATCCATTCTTGATGAGGCTCATTTTCTTGATTTTCCTTATTCTACAAAAGGAAATAGGGGTAATGACAGCCCCCATTTCCTACGGATAATTCCAAATGAGACTGTTGTCAAATAGTATCTGACTTTTTAATGTTTAACAACTATTTTTCCACTTATAATTATCTCCCCAATAATTGCCCGAACAATGTAGA
>JAEWME010000439.1 GCA_023393265.1 Bacteroidota bacterium
AACCAGGTTAAAGCGCTTTTTGGCGCTGTTTTCAACCACCCTGGTTAGCTCGATCCTGATTGCCTTTGGCATCCTGCAGTTTTATGAGTCGCCACGTATGAGAAGCCTGCACAAGGAAAACGAAAGGCTTTTGACACAATATGAACTGATGTACAAAGACCTTCAGACGATTGAAAAAGTGCTCGATGATATTGAACAGCGCGACAACAACTTATACAGGGTGGTTTTTGAAAGCGACCCGATTCCGTCGACCATCCGCAGGGCTGGATTCGGTGGTGTAAACCGTTATTCGAGACTGGAGTCTTTTGACAACTCGGAACTGGTAATCAAAACCGCCGAAAAGCTGGATGTTTTGTCGAAACAGGCCTACATTCAGGCCAAATCGTATGACGAGGTGATGAAACTAGCTCTGAACAAAGAAGAACTAACCTCGTGTATGCCAGCCATCATGCCAATTTCGAACAAATCGCTGAAAAGCACTGCTTCGGGCTGGGGATACCGCATTCATCCGATTTATAAAATCAAGCAGTTTCACTACGGAATGGACTTTACCGCTGCCATTGGCACCAAAGTATATGCTACCGGCGACGGTATTGTGAAAGACGTGCAATCGATCGGCGGTGGCTATGGAAAATGGGTCCTGATTGATCATGGATTTGGCTACGAAACATTGTATGGCCACCTCAACGGGTTCAATGTAAAAAAAGGAGATCGCGTGAAGCGAGGCAATGTAATTGGTTTTGTTGGAAACACCGGAACTTCAACCGGGCCGCACGTGCACTACGAGGTTCACAAAAACGGAACACCCGTCAACCCGCAGTATTATTACTTTAAAGACCTGAATGCCCAGGAATACGAAAAGATGGTAAACATCTCATCCAATATTGGTCAAACCTTCGATTAACCTGAAAAACTGTGCCTTACAAAAAACCTAAAATAGAGAAAGTCTTTTATTCGATCAGCGAAGTAGCTGAGATGTTTGGTGTGAACACTTCGAATATAAGGTATTGGGAAAACGAGTTCGACATTCTGAAGCCACACAAAAACAAAAAGGGCAACCGGATGTTTACTCCCGAAGATATTGAAAATCTGAGGATCATTTACCATTTACTTAAAGAGCGCGGTATGACCATAAAAGGTGCACAGGCAAAGCTGAAAGAAAACCGCGAAGACACCTTGCAAAATGCCGAGGTTGTCCGCCGCTTGCAGGACATAAAACAAGCACTTCTGGAAATTAAGGAAGAATTGTAGTTATTCCGGATTTCAAATTCCAAATTTCAGGATCATATACCGAGATGAAGATTAAAGACATCGCGCAAATTATTGAATCGGTGGCTCCCCTGGCCTACCAGGAATCGTACGACAATGCAGGACTGATCATTGGTCATCCGAACGATGAAATTTCTGGCATCCTCATTACACTTGATGTTACCGAAGACGTAATAGATGAGGCTATTGCCAAAAAGCTCAACCTGATTATTGCCCACCATCCGGTTATTTTTTCAGGACTAAAAAAACTGAATGACAGAAACCTGACAGAACGCTGCGTGGTGAAAGCCATCCGAAACGAAATTGCCATTTATGCCGCGCACACCAACCTTGACAGTGTTTTTGGAGGTGTGAACAGTAAAATTTGTGAGAAACTGGGATTGCAGAACTGCCGAATTCTGGCACCGGTAAATGACTTCCTGAAAAAGCTGGTGACATTCGCACCAACAGCCGACGCCGAGAAAGTGCGCCATGCCCTGTTTGCCGCGGGTGCCGGAACGATTGGTAACTACGATTCGTGTAGTTATAACCTCGACGGGACTGGCACGTTCCGCGGAAATGAGCATACCAACCCGTATGCAGGCCAAAAGAACGAGTTGCATTTCGAAGCAGAAACCCGCATCGAAACCATTTTCCCGAAGCACCTGCAGTCGAAAGTTATCAGGGCATTGCTTGAAGCACATCCTTACGAAGAAGTTGCATACGACATTTATCCGCTCGACAATGAGTTTCCGCAGGCCGGAATCGGTATGGTGGGCGAACTCCCTGAACCGATGGATGAATCGGAATTTCTACTGAAACTGAAGGATACTTTCGGTTGCAAAGTCGTCAGGCATACGCAACTATTGGGCAAACCAATCAGGAAAATTGCTGTTTGCGGCGGTTCCGGAGCGTCGTATCTTGGGCGGGCTAAAGCAGAAAAAGCTGATATTTTTGTTTCGGGCGATTTTAAATATCACCAGTTTTTCGATGCTGAAAAAGAAATTGTCATTGCAGATATAGGTCATTACGAAAGCGAACAATTCACTAAAGAAGTTTTTTATGAATTACTTACAAAAAAATTACCTAAATTTGCAGTCCATTTGTCGGGCATAGAAACAAACCCGGTAAATTATTTGATCTGAAAAAGTTAAACAACAATAAGTATGACAACACAGTACATCAGAGAAGAAAATAAAAGTGTTCCGATTAGCTCGAAGCTGAAAGCACTTTACGAGCTGCAAAATGTTGTTTCTGAAATTGATAAATTTAAAACCCTTCGTGGCGAGCTTCCATTGGAAGTTCAGGATTTGGAAGACGAAATTACCGGTCTGAAAACCCGCCTCAGCAACTACGAAGACGATATCAAAGATTTGGAAACGGCTATCCACAACAAAAAAATTGCCATTAAAGAATCAGAAACCCTGATTTCAAAATACACCGAACAGCAGAACAACGTTCGTAATAACCGCGAATTTGACTCGCTGAGCAAAGAAATTGAATTTCAGAAACTCGAAATTGAGCTTTCAGAAAAACGCATCCGCGAATTCACGGCAGAGCTTGCCAGCAAAAAAGAAGCCATTGCCAATTCGTCTGTTGCCCTGAAAGAAAGACTGGAAGACCTTGACCGCAAACAGCGTGAACTGGAAGAAATTACTGCTGAAACGCAGATCGAGGAAGAACGACTGAAAGCTAAATCAGAAAAGATTGAAGGTAACATCGAACCACGTTTGCTGACAGCCTTCAAACGTATCCGTAAAAATGCACGAAACGGATTGGCTGTTGTAACCGTTCAGCGCGACGCCTGCGGTGGTTGCTTCAACAAAATTCCGCCACAGCGCCAGATGGACATTGCTTCACGCAAAAAAGTAATTGTTTGCGAATACTGCGGCCGCATTCTCGTCGACAAAGACATTCTGAACCAGGATGATACTGCTGAATAGTAAAGACTCACAATATCAATATGAGAAAGCCATCGGAAAAATCCGGTGGCTTTTTTATTCCTAGTGCTTCACCTCATACTTCGCAACGCCCCGACACAACTTCCCTTCCCTGGTCACACCTTCCACCACCACCTGCACTTCGCCGGTTTGGTCGCTGTTGAAAAAGGATACCCAGGCTGTTCCATCCTCATCGGTTTCTACCACCGGATTCCAGTACAGTGTGCTCCGATAATCTTTTTTGACGTCGCTTTGGTCTTCTGAATTGTCATAATCAGGAGAATAAAAATGGCGGATAACAGAATAGCCAACCAATTTTACGGCTGTAACTCCCGGGGCTTCCACTGTTATTTTATTTTGCTGTCCTCTTTTTGAATAAAAGAAAATTGCGGGGCCAAAGCCTTGTGGAACAGGCGCTGTTTTTACAAACTCAACTTTATCAAAAGAACTCGCTGGTTCAGCCAAAATCATATCCGATTCGACTGGCATCCCATTTAAAAAGTAGTGAACATCCTTTACAGCAAAGCTTCTCCATGCCGGAGAATTGGCTTCCATTGACTCCAAAATATTCCCGTAAACATCATCAACTTTTGAAATATCAAATACATAATCGGGTCTTTTGTAGGGCCGCATGTGTCCATCATCTTTTTTCGTTTTTCGGGCCATAATATTGATATCGCCAATCAAAACAGTGTCGCTCAAATGCCACTTTTTATTCAGCAGTTCGGGGCTCAGTTCGCTTAGATAAGTAATTGTTTTGTTTTCTTCTTCCCCTTTATACTGGTAAACAAGAGGCAGGATGCTTGCTTTGGGCGGCATATTTAGCGATCTGTCAACCTCTACAAACGTATTCCTTTTGCCCCGGGCATTCACCGCCTGGAGTGTTACGTCTATCGTGTCATTGAAGTAAAGTCCCGAAAACAAAAACCTGCCAAGCGAGTCGGTTTGCTGCTGGTGTACACTTAGTAGAGTATTGACCGTCATCATGGTAACTTTTCCATTTTTAACAGGACGATGGATGGCAATCGTGGTGACTTTGCCCCGAAGCTCTATTGAAGTATCGGGCCGGTAAACAATTTCAGGATATTTATCCGCTGCTATTTCTTTCCATTCAAAAGTGCGGTAGCCGTGGGTAAGCATCAGGTTATCGAGCGCTGTTTGTGTCGAAAGGCTGTCGTCTTTGAAGTAATAGGCCGGGCCTTCTACCAAACCTTTCAGTTCCGAACTCAGCAAAAAGCGCGTCAAGATGTTTTCAGGCCATTGCTCTGTTTGACTGGTAGTTTCGGTGTGATAAACCGAAACCGAAAGATTTGCCAGTGCCGGATTTTCTTCTTTGGTTAGCGTGTACAAATCCAGTATCACTTTTTCCCGCGGGTGATATTCGGTCTTTTCAACTTCTATTTTTACATCCAACTGGTCGTGGTGGTTCACAAACACCAGTCGCTCGCAGCGGGGTATCCTGGATTCGTCGAACAACGTGAGCCTTGCTATGCCTGTTGGAAAATGGCTTTTGTCGACCGTAACCGTTCCTTTTCCTGAGAGAATTTCAACTTCTCCGTGGTAATAAACCTGACCTCCGGATTGCCCCACTACAAGGTATTTGCCATTGGTCATTCCATTTTGGCTCACTTCCAGCCTGACAGACGCAGTGTCATCTGCTGAAACGTGCATCATTACACCTGTTTCGGCAGCAACCGGCAACGTAACTTCCATCGGGATACTTCCGGCAACCGTCACCTCTGCCATGTACCGCTCGCCGGCTTTGGGGGTAATTTCGAGGCTGCCCATGCCTTTGTACAGGCTTTTTATTTGGGCTACCTCGTTACCTTTGCCATCTGTCACCACGCCTTCCGCTTCAAGCCCTTTCCCATGCCGGTCGGTTACCTTAAAGGCCAGCCGGTTATCAGCGCCCGACAAGAAAGTACCGCCCTCGGGGAAAAACCGGAAATCAATGTCACGCAGTTTCAGTTCATCTGTTTCCGGTGTTTGCGCTTTGTCTCTCAGATTCCAGATAACAAGGTCGCGGCGGTAGAACCATTGTTCATCAAAATTTCTCAGCCAGTTGGTGTAGGCTCTAATTTGGTACATCCCGCTCGAAAGTGTATCGGCCAAATGGATGTCGCCATACGAAAGGCCGTTTTGTACCCAGCAGATATTACGGTAAACCACTCCGCCACGGGCATTCAGCAACTCAACATACAGATTGCCGACAGAAAGTGGTGAATTTTTCAGGTAGGCTTTGAACCAGATGTCTTCGTTGGCCCAGTATGATGGCCGGTCGAGGTGCAAATAAATTTTTTCCTGCGGATACTCATGATTAAACGCATTGGCTTTGGCAACCAATTGTTGTTCGTCAGCCGCGGAACTTGTGAATGGCCGGTAGGACTGAAGGCTCAGAAAGATCAGAAAAAAAACAAGCAGGCAACTTGGAAAAACTATTCTTTTCATCGATTCAGGTCCATTAAGTGAAGAAAAACGGGAAATATTCTTCCGGCCAAAATCAACAGCTTTCCCTAGTTGGGGTTGGGTCAATTATTATGCCAGAAAGTCCATTAAGTTAAACAAAATCAATGGACTTTTGCAAATAAAAATATTGTTTTTGAGCAGTACTACCAGCTGCCTCCGGCACCACCGCCTCCAAAGCTTCCGCCTCCAAAACCACCGAAACCTCCTCCGCCGCCGAAGCCTCCGCTTCCGCCAGAGAAACCACCCCAGGAGCCCCGGCCCTGGTTATTTCCAAGCAATCCAAGTGCAATCCAGAATGGGAGGTTTCCGCGCGAGCTGTAATGACCGCCTCTTCCTCCACGGAAAATCGAGAAGATGATGATCGCAATCAGGATAACGAGTATGAAACCGCCACCTGCATCAGATCCTCCCTTTTCGGTTTTCTTTTGATAAGCTTCTGCAGTAAATTCGCCTGCGGCAAGTCCCATAAGTACCTTGGTTCCAGCGTGTAATCCGCCGTAAACATCACCATTCTTAAAATGCGGGATCATTTCATAATCGACCACATTCCGGTTTGCGACGGCATCGGGTATAACGCCTTCCAATCCATATCCGACAGCAACAAACACCTGTCCTTTTTCGTTGCCCGTTTTCGGTTTGAAAACAACGACAATGCCATTGTTTTTTCCTTTCCGGCCAACACCCCATTGTTCGCCAATTTTAAACGCGAGATCCGAAATTTCGTACCCGTTCAATGTTGGTAGTGTAACAATGCAAATCTGTGTTGAAGTTTGATTGTCGAAATTAACAAGTTCTGATTCAAGCTCCTGTTCCTCCTGATCGGATAGCACGTTGGCCAAGTCATTAACCAACCGCGGCGGATTGGGACGTTCAGGAATGTCCTGCGAAAAAACGGAGAACGAAAACAGGGCAAGTACCAGCAAAAATATAATACGCTTCATGGTTCAGTTATGAGTTTTTACCGAATGATATCTCATCCGACAGTTCGTTGACATCGTTACTTTGATACGGGAAATGAGTCTTCAACTGCTCTCCCGCCATCAGGATTCCGGTAGAAACACCTTCCGCAAATTTTCCATCTCTGAAAAAAACCAGCATGGTTTCTTTGATGTGGTCCCAGAAATTTTCAGGCACCAACTGGTTGATTCCGGAGTCGCCCAGAATGGCAAACTTTCGGTCGTTCACAGCCAGGTAGAACAACACACCATTTCGTTGGGCAGTCTTGTGCATTTCGAGTTGCTCAAAGATGTAAGCAGCCCTGTCGAGCACATCTATTTTACAACTGCCTTCAACGTGCAGACGTATTTCTCCTGAAGTATTTTGCTCAGCTTCGGCAATGGCATCAGTAATCTGCCGCTTTTGCTCTTCGCTGAAGAAGTTCTGGGCTGACATTCTTTACGATTTTAGTATTGATGAAAATAAGTTGTGGGTTCAAACTACAAGCTCCTGCCGAATGACTAAACTAGTGTAACCTGAACCCTTTGACTGAAGCTTAAAATTTGACTTCAGGAGCTTTTTCGGCACCTTTCTCAGCTTCGAAATAAGCTTTCTTCTCGAAACCAAACATTCCGGCGAAAATATTCCTAGGGAATTTCCGGATTTCAGTATTATAGGCCTGAGCGCTTTGGTTGAATTTCTGACGTTCAACGGTAATTCGGTTCTCGGTACCTTCGAGCTGCGCCTGCAAATCGAGGAAATTCTGGTTGGCCTTTAATTCCGGATATTTTTCAACCACAACCATCAAGCGACCCAATGCTGACGACAATCCGGATTGTGCATTCTGAAAGTTCTGAATAGACTGAGCATCCAGTTTTGTCGGATCGACTGTAACCTGCGTAGCTTTTGCCCGTGCTTCGATAACCCCCGTTAAAGTTTCCTTTTCAAAATCGGCGTATCCTTTCACCGTATTTACCAGGTTTGGAATCAGGTCCGATCTTCTCTGATAAACATTTTCAACCTGTCCCCACTGAGCGGTGACACCTTCTTCGAGCGTGACCATACTGTTGTATGAACTTTTCACCCATGAATAGGTTCCAAAAACAATTACGGCAATCACTGCCAAAATAATCCAAATCTTCTTCATGTTATTTTCTTTTTATTTAGTTTCCAAGTTAACAAATTCTGAACAATCTATGACATAAGTAAGTGTTGCAAATGTTGCAAAACCGCTACCTATATACAGTAAATTATCGGGGAATGTCGCAATTTTACCGTTATAAAGGGTTCTTCAAAAGGCGAACCACAAATTTTTGGTCATGAATACGGACAATTTCAAAAAGGCCATCCTGGAAGGCATTCCGGAAACGCTTCCGGCACAAAAACCTTATAGCCAGACAATAAACCACGCACCAAGGCGTAAAGACATACTGAGTGCGGCGGAAAAGAAACTTGCGCTGAAAAATGCGTTGCGGTATTTCAAACCGGAGCAACATGCCATTTTGGCACCGGAATTTCTGGACGAGCTGAACCGGTTCGGGCGAATTTACATGTACCGTTTTCGGCCCGATTATGATATGAAAGCCCGTCCCATTGAGGAATATCCGCATCGTTCGAAGCAGGCCGCTTCCATCATGATGATGATTCAGAATAACCTCGATTACGCGGTGGCTCAACATCCACACGAACTAATTACCTACGGCGGAAATGGCGCAGTTTTCCAGAACTGGGCGCAATACCGCCTGTGTATGAAATACCTGACCGAAATGACAGACGAACAAACGCTGGTGTTGTATTCGGGCCATCCGCTGGGACTTTTTCCTTCGCACACTGAGGCTCCACGAGTTGTGGTTACCAACGGAATGGTAATTCCAAATTATTCGGCGAAAGATGACTATGAGCGAATGAACGCGCTCGGCGTCTCGCAATACGGGCAAATGACCGCCGGTTCGTTTATGTACATCGGTCCGCAAGGCATTGTGCACGGAACGACCATCACGCTGATGAATGCCGCCCGAATGTTTGACAATGGCAAAACAGCCGGAAAAGTGTTTGTTTCCTCCGGATTGGGCGGAATGTCGGGAGCACAGCCGAAGGCGGGTGTAATCGCCGGAATGGTTGCCATCATTGCAGAAATTAATCCAAAAGCAGTGAAAGTGCGCCACGAACAAGGTTGGGTTGACGAAGTTTATGAAGACCTCAACCTTTTGATTGTCCGAATGCAACAGGCTCGTCAAAATAAAGAAGCAATCTCGCTTGCTTACCAGGGAAATGTGGTTGACTTGTGGGAAAAGCTCGCAGAAGAAAACATTCCGGTCGATCTGGGTTCCGACCAAACCTCGCTGCACAATCCATTTGCTGGCGGCTACTATCCGGCAGGACTTAGCCTTAACGAATCGAACCGGATGATGGCAGAAAATCCGGAGCTTTTCAGGCAAAAAGTTTATGAAAGCCTGAACCGGCAAATAGTTGCCATTAACAAGCTGACGCGAAACGGCATGTATTTCTGGGACTACGGAAACGCATTTCTGCTGGAAGCCGGACGAGCTAAGGCACCCGTTTTAAAAGCTGACGGCAGCTTCATTTATCCATCATACGTTCAGGATATTATGGGTCCGTTGTTTTTCGATTATGGCTTTGGACCATTCAGGTGGGTTTGTTGTTCGTGCGACCCGAACGATCTCCGCAAAACCGATGAAATTGCATTCCAAGTTTTGAACGAAATTGCACAAACCGCACCTCCAGAAATCATCAACCAACTGAATGACAATATCCACTGGATAGCCGAAGCCGGAAAAAACAAGCTGGTGGTTGGTTCTCAGGCACGAATTCTTTATGCCGATGCAGAAGGACGAATCAGGATCGCTGAAGCTTTTAACAAGGCCATCCGCGAAGGAAAAATAAGTGCACCCATTGTTTTAGGGCGCGATCACCACGACGTGTCGGGAACCGATTCGCCTTTCCGCGAGACATCAAACATATACGATGGTTCTGCCTTCACTGCCGACATGGCCGTTCAGAATGTAATTGGAGATTCGTTCAGGGGCGCAACCTGGGTGTCGCTGCACAATGGCGGAGGTGTCGGCTGGGGCGAAGTAATCAATGGCGGTTTTGGTATGACATTGGATGGCTCGGATGAAGCAGACCGTAGACTGAAACAAATGCTTCACTGGGATGTGAACAACGGAATTGCAAGAAGAAGCTGGGCAAGGAATGATTCGGCCATGTTCGCCATCAGGCGCGCCATGGACCAAAATCCAGACCTGAAAGTTACGCTACCCAATTTAGCAGATGATCAGTTGATTGACGGATTGGTGAAGTAAAAGTCATTTATCCGAAGAACTTTTCGACCAACGACCAATTGACGACGCGAAGTAAATGACGCCAAATAACTATTCGTCAAACATCAGCGAATAGGGGCGCTCAATTTCCGCCATTAATTCGTCGACACCAAAAGCGCGGCTTTTACGAATGGTTTCCCTTCCGGCGAAAAAAACGATGACGGTAGGTACAGTGAAAACACGGTTTTGCGCTGCAACTTCAGGAAGGAGGTCAGATTGCACATAAAGCAGTTCCATTTCAGGAAAATTTGCTTCAGCCATCTCGACTACTTTGGGCTTTAAAACTTTGCAAACGCTGCAGACATCGGTAGAGAAATAAGCAAGCACGGCATCTTCCCCTGCCAAAAGTTCTTCAAATTCGGCTTTCGATTGGATCGTTTTCATGATTCGTATTGTCCGGTTGCCAGAAGAACCAATGTACAGGCCACTTCAGGATAAATTCCTTCGCTTTGCAGTTTCGAAATAAACTCCGGATTCTCTGTTCCGGGATTAAAAATAACCCGTTTCGGGTGCAACGCGATGATGTATTCGTAGTAAGCGGGTTGGTTTTGTGGCCCAACATACAGGGTAACGGTGTCGATGTTTTCGAAAGTTTTCTTTTCGGCATCGAATACAACGCCTTCAACCACGCCGGGGCGAAGGCCGATAGCCACTACCTCGTGGCCGTGAGCAAGCAACGCCTTAATCGCTTTGTTCGAATATCGTTCGGGGTTTTCGCTTGCCCCGATTACCAAAGTCTTTCTCATGGTTTTATTCTTTTTCGATGAGTACTACAGCATGAACAGAAATTCCTTCTTCCCTACCCTCAAATCCAAGCTGCTCGGTTGTCGTCGCTTTTATCGAAACAGCATCTTCATCCAAACCCAAAATACGCGCCAGGGTTTCCTCCATCTCCGGAATAAATGATTTTAACTTTGGGCGTTGCGCCGCAATCGTAATGTCGATATTTCCAACACGATAATCTTTTGTCGCAATGATTTCGCTGGTTCGGGCAAGCAATATTTTGCTGTCGATATTCTTGTATTCGCCGGAAGTGTCGGGAAAATGCCGACCAATGTCGCCCATTTTGGCTGCGCCGAGCATGGCATCGCAAAGCGCATGAATCACCACATCGCCATCAGAATGTGCAACGGTTCCCTTGGTGTGTGGAACAAGAACACCGCCCAGCCAAAGGGTTTCGCCCTCGGCCAAACGGTGCACATCGTATCCGTATCCAATCCTGAATTTCATGTTTAAATATTTTCAGGAAAGATTAAAATTATCGTCGTTGTTTATTAAACGCATCAAAGTCGAATGAGAGCGTAAACCGCAGGGTATTTGCCAGCGGGTTGTTCTGCGCCACGGGGAGCAGGTACGAAAAGTCGAGTGCAAAAACATTCAGTTTCAAGCCAGCACCAGCGGTGAAGAACTTACGGTTACCCTTCGAAACATCTTCGTAGAAATAACCTGCACGAAGTGCGAACTGATTATTGTACCAGTATTCGGCACCAATTGATAAGTTAATTTCCTTCAGTTCTTCTTTCATGCCACCGGGAGCATCGGAAAAAGAACTAAAAATTCCGGCAATAGGCGATTTGTCGGCTCCAAAACCGATTACCTGAACAACACCATCTTCGCCCCGGATACTGTCGACACTCGGTGTTGGCACCAGCAACTTATTTGCATCGAATGTGAAAGCAATTGTATTGTAACGGTCCATTTCGGTTTTATATGAAAGGCCGAGTTTCAGGTTTGTCGGGATAAAGTCTTTTGTTTCGCCATCGGTATAAGAAATTTTACTACCAATATTCGAAATATTCAAACCAGCAGCAATCGTCGAATTTTTACGATTTACCCGAATCTGATTCTGATAGTAAAATGCAACGTCAGCCGCATAGGCGTTTCCGGCATGTGTTTCTGCACCAGCTACTACTTGTCCGCCGGTGAGGTCCGACCGGATATAACGCAAAGCAACAGCTCCTGAAAAATTATCCGACAACAACCGGGTATAGCCAAAATCGAGCGCAAATTCGTTCGGGTTCTGCGAACCCATGTATTGATCGGGGCCATCGCCATAGAACTGAATCTCGCCCAAAGTAAAATACCGGAGTGAAGCACTCAGCGTTTGGCGGTCGTCGAGTTTTTTATAGCCAACCAAATAAGCCAGGTTCATATCCTGAACCAAATCTCTCAGCCACGGGGCATAGGACAATGCCACCCCCATTTCACTTTCCATGAAAGCGTATTTGGCCGGGTTCCAATGCTGCGAGTTAATGTCAGGAGACGTTGCTGCACCGGCGTCACCCATAGCACCGGCTCTCGAATCGGGAGCAATGGTTAAAAACGGGACACCTGTGGTAATAACATTGGCACCCGTTACCGTAGACTGAGCTTTCGCTTCAGGAATGAGTAGTCCTAAACAAAGGATAGCTGTCAGTAATAAAGTTAGCTTGTTCATTTTTAAATCTTTCAATTTTTTCGGATTTGCAAATATAGAGGTTTGTCAGTGAGTTCCTGTATCTGATAAACCAAAAACTAAACGGTTTGTGATTTTAAATAGTATCCTGAAT
>JAEWME010000443.1 GCA_023393265.1 Bacteroidota bacterium
AAGAACTTCAGTTTTCGTAAAGAAAATTGCCCGGTCGAGTGTAGAGCAAAAAAACAACTCCGAAGAGATTTCGAGAGGAATTAACGAACTAAATTCGGTTACCCAGCAAAACGCCGATGCTTCTTTCCGTCTTTCGCAGCACTCCAAAAACATTTCGGCGCAGGCCGAAAACCTCAAAAAACTCATTGCATATTTCAAAATTGAAGGATTGAATCAGCTTTAGTTTTAGCCCATCCTGAAGTTGAGTGCGACTGCCTGATTGCAGGTTAGATTTATTAACTTTAACTGAAAATTCCGTAGCATGAAGTTTAGCAAAAGTCTTACAGCAATTACTTTTCTCCTGATTTTTGGTTTGCAAACGGTTGCGCAGACTGGTTTTCACAAAAACCTGGATTCGCTTAACAACTGGATTCTCCGGAATTACAAACTGAA
Organism: Bacteroidota bacterium; assembly: GCA_023393265.1. GTDB lineage: Bacteria > Bacteroidota > Bacteroidia > Bacteroidales > Prolixibacteraceae > Aquipluma. The sequence goes on from JAEWME010000443.1 coordinate 433, forward strand.
AAACATTGCCATTGAGCAGGAAAACCTGACTGACTCATTAAAAAAGGCAGAGATGGAACGCCAGTTCGATCTGCTGGGCACATCAGAAATTGAACGAAAAATAGGCCTTTCGAGCCAGATTAAACTCATTGACTACGACAAAAAACGGAGAAAAGCGGAGCTCGAAAACCTGCGTGACTCGCTCAGGCTAAATGCCAAAGGTTATCCGGTTACAGGGGCAATGAACGACACTCTTTTCTGGATATATTCGAAACTGGGTGCATCGACAGCCCGCGAACGAGCCGGTTTTATAACCGAAAAGATAAATAAACTCTACAACAATGATTTCCTTGTCCCCGATTCCATTCTGGTAATTAAATCAGAAAATACCAGCGACATCGTTTATGGCGAGACCATCGTGATGAGCGTCTCTGAAAACGATGCACTCTGGTACGGAAAAACAGTTGAAGATGCGTCAATTATGTTTAAAAACAGCATCCGCGATTCCATATTGAAAGCCAGAAACGAATACAGCCTGTTCAAAATGCTTTTTCGTTCAGGAATGGTGCTGCTGGTACTTGCCATTGCCTGGGGAATTATCTGGCTGATCGGGAAAGGATTCAGGAGGCTGACTTACCTCATTGAAAAGCGCCGCGCTGAATGGATAAAAGACCTTTCATACCGCGACTATACTTTCCTGACCGCCGAACAAGAAATGGAGGGCATCCTCATCCTGCTGAAAGTGTTGCGATGGTTTACATATGCGGTATTTCTCTACATCACGCTTCCTATTATTTTCAGTATATTTCCGTTTTCGCGCACCTGGGCCGATACACTTTTTCACCTGATCTGGCAGCCGTTCAAGGGCGTTTTGCTTTCGGTATGGAATTACATGCCCAAGTTGTTCAGCATACTGGTAATCTATTTCGTGATGAAATATGTGATCCGGTTTACGCGCTATATTTTCAGGGAAATAGAAAGTGAAAAGCTAAAAATATCAGGTTTCCATGCCGATTGGGCGATGCCAACATACGGTATCATCCGCTTTTTGCTTTATGCATTCACCTTTGTCATCATTTTTCCGTTTTTGCCCGGATCTGAATCCGACATATTCAAGGGTGTATCCGTTTTTATTGGTGTACTTTTTTCTTTGGGCTCCTCATCGGCCATTGCCAACATGGTAGCCGGACTGGTGATCACTTACATGAGGCCTTTCAAAATTGGGGACCGGATAAAAATTGGCGAGGTTGCAGGTGACGTAATTGAAAAAACATTGCTGGTGACCCGCATTAAAACCATCAAAAATGAAATAATTACCATACCAAATTCGTCGATACTGACAGGAAATACAACCAATTACAGCATCGAAGCAGTTGAATCGGGACTAATCGTGCATACGACAGTTACCATTGGCTACGATGTTCCGTGGAAAGATATGCACCAGGTTTTAATTGACGCAGCGCTAAGAACCGAGCTGATTATGAAAGAACCACAGCCATTTGTGCTGCAAACCAGCCTCGACGATTTTTACGTCTCATACCAAATAAATGCCTACACGCGGGAAGCAAGCAAACAGGCAATTATTTATTCCAACCTTCATCAGAACATCCAGGACATCTGTTTCGAGCGAGGGATAGAAATACTCTCGCCACACTACCGTGCCGCCCGAGATGGAAGCAAAGTGGCAATGCCTGAAGATTACATTCCTGAAGATTATCAAACGCCTGGGTTCAACGTTAACATCAGGAACCAGGAAAGCACAAAAAAAGCCTAAGGCTCAAACACCCCAGGCTTTTTCCTGAAAAAACTATTTGGTATCAAATATTAATCAACTTTTGAATGTCAAGCAGATTTGTGTCGATGCTATGGTTCAGTTTCACTGCTTTGTTAAACGGAACATGCACGATTTTCTCATTATCGAGGCCGATCATAATGCTCTTCTGATCGTCGAGCAAAGCATCAACTGCAGCAACACCCATTTTGGTCGCGTTAACCCTTTCCTTGGCAGTTGGGCGTCCACCCCGCTGGATGTGGCCTAAAATAGAAACGCGGACATCGAGATCGGGATGCTCTTTTTTAACATCCTCAGCAAGCTTCAGCGCTCCTCCGGCTTCGTCTCCTTCGGCAACCATCACAATACCACTGGTTTCTTTATTTTTATATCCTTTATTCAGAAACTTCTTCAGTTGTTCGTGGCTCTCTTTCCATTCCGGAATAAGAATGACCTCAGCGCCACAGGCAATTCCGCTGTTTAGCGCCAGCAAACCAGCCTCCCGGCCCATCACTTCCACGAAGAAAATACGTCCGTGCGAGCGTGCCGTATCTTTTATTTTATCGACAGCTTCAACCACCGTATTCAGGGCCGTGTCGTAACCAAGCGTGTAGTCTGTGCCATAAATGTCGTTGTCGATGGTCCCGGGAATGCCGATAAACGGAATGTCATATTCCTGCGACATCACCAGCGCCCCGGTGAACGAACCGTCGCCGCCAATCACAACCACGGCATCAATTTCGGCTTTCTTTAGGGCCTGATAAGCTTTCTCCCGTCCTTCAGGAGTCTTGAACTCCTTGCTACGTGCAGTTTTTAGCATGGTTCCGCCCGACTGAAGGATACCACTTACGTCGGAAGATTTCAGCGGGATAAAATCGCCTTCGATCATTCCCTGATACCCGCGACGGATACCCACCACCTTTAACTTGTGCGCAATGGCCGATCGGGTTACCGCGCGAATGGCGGCATTCATTCCCGGCGCATCGCCTCCTGAAGTTAATACACCAATTTTCTGAAGTTTCTTTCTCTTAAGAGATGAGTCTTTACCTAAATTATTGAGAGTCATGGCTATTCTTTTTGAAAAATTCATTGCAAAGTAAACTCAACTCAGGCGAAATAACACGGGTCTTGTCAGGCAAACAAAGAGGATTAATGTAGAATTAAGACTGCCCGATCTTTTCGGCAATCTCGTTCATCAGCCATTGCGGCGTGGAAGTTGCTCCGCATATTCCAACTGTTTGAACGTCCTGAAACCAGCTGATATCCA
>JAEWME010000012.1 GCA_023393265.1 Bacteroidota bacterium
TCTTCATGGTTCAAAGTAGGTTTAAATATTATTTGTGTTGGTGCCAATCTATCAATAGCATTCTATTGTGCATTTTTATGTTATTGGCGAGAAATCTCATTTTGTCGATGAGTGTTTATTTTTACTCTTCACAAAGCTTTAGCTGGTTTAGGTAAATATCGGTGTTTTTGTTGGTGGATATATGAAATGATAAATTACTTAACCTACGGTTAGTTGAAAATTTAACATTGAAATCCATATAATCCGAATCAGGAGTTTTATCGACAAATATATTTCGTCGAATCACAACGCTGTCGCCTGCATTGCATGTTGCAACTATATCCAGAAATGGTTTTGTGTCCTCAGCACAGCCGGTTTTTACAATCATTCTACAAACATAGTTGCCAATGCCGAGTTTAATTTTAGGGCTCAAATAGGTCTTGTTCTGAGTGATCGTAGAGTCATTTCTTGAAATCTGGGAATTTATTGCTGGCAATACGCTTTGAAAATCCGTCTTTATCTTATCGTGCTGATTTGTCAGTATGTATTTTCCGGAAAATTTAATTTTTGTGTATTTGCATACATCACAATCACCTATTCTAAAATTGTTTCCCTGTTTCACTAACTGGTATCCAAATTGTGTAAGTGTATCCGGAAAATTATTCATCCACATATCTTTAATAATATAAATATTTGGCTGAAGAAAAACTTCATCGATTAATTTCTGATTCCGGATGTAGCACTTATCGTGAGGAACAGCTTTAATTTTATCTGGGTCAGGGCAAGATGTTATAAATGAATTCCAGAATTCGGCAATTACACCTATTTCTCCCAGTTTCCTGAATTCACCGACAACGCTTATCCTGGACTTTAATGTTTTGGGATTGACAAATTTCATTGTAAGAATTGGACTTATTGCACCAACTATTGCAATTAAATATAATGATGAAAGGAAAATTTTTGTATTGATCCGATTTTCTATTTCTTCTATTATTAGAATAGTCAGGATGGCCAAAGAGATATAACTTGCTACAAAATACCATCGACCCATTTCATTTGCAAGCACCCAATGCATAGCCAAAAATGTAGAAAAGACTGCTAAAAAATCGAACAAAAAGAAGAAAATCCATTTATTTGAAGATATGTTTATTGGTATTCTTTTCCATAGAAGCGTTATCGCTAAAGCGAAAATGAAAATTAAAACAAAATACAGGTAAAGGCTTACAAATAATTCTCCTGATTGAAACCATAATACATCACAAAGGCTTTGAAATAACATTTTTGAAGCTCGTATAAAATTCGAATAATTGTTGAAAAGAAGATAATCCTCGGCCTTGGCCTGTGCAAAGCTTTTCGCTATAGAGATACTCACTGAGCTAATAATTATACCCACTAACACATAAATCCAGAAGAATTTGTTCGTCAATAGTTTTTTCTGTTGGCGATAGCCAAATAGTATGATAGTGAAAAGAAGTACAGCAATCGAAACTATAGAAAGGTCCGAAACCCATATCGATATGGTTAGGAGTGAAATAGCTAAAAAGGAAAATATATGGTCTTTCTTATCTTTGTATGGGTTTTGTGTGTCAACTTTTCTAATAAGGAAGATAGATAGGCCTATTAAGCTGTATTGAACGCCTATTGGAAAGCGAAGCAAGTCAATAAATCGTTGGAATGGGAAAAACCAAAAAATCGCAAACAGGAGTTTACTGGATCTCTTTTTAAATAATCCGGAGAAACCGATAAATCCAGCTATTAATATCAAATAATTCGAAAGCGATACTGATGTAACTGCGCTGCAAGAGAAAATGTTAATAAATATTTGACTTAAAAGAGGAATTAATGTTCCACCACGATCCTGCCCCCAGCAATAAAAATCATTTGGTAACTTGTAGTAGTGCGCCATTAATATATTTAACGCATCATCAGAATTCAGTAGTGGGTAAAAGTTTGAGGAATAGAATAAGAAGGATAAGGAGATACAAAAAGTAATTACTAGATAGTATATTTTATCATTGGGTTTCATCTTGTGTTATGATCAGCGTATTTTATCAGATATTGATCAATCTCCATTTTTTATGATTGGTTCTTATTTGATAATTATCAGACTGTAAATAAAATTTTACAATGTAGTCGCGTTATAAACAAGTCTAAATTAAGGCAATCTTGAAGCATAAAATTACCTGATGCTTTTCTAAATTTTCTCTTTCAAATAATTTCTAACGTTCTTTTTGTACAATTGCATAATCTTGACTACTTATTATGTATAAATATAGCAAAGATAAGTATGATCTATATGGCTATTTTGATAAAATCTATTTATCTGTCAATTCTTACTGTGTCAATCATTTTTTTGATTTTTACAGGACTCTTAATACCCCATATCTTTCCCTTTCTTAATTGCCGGAATACCATATTTCATCCATTCCGGCTCGGGTTCGCCCTTCAGAAAATGATCGAAAAACTGCTTCATCCGGACGGTTAAATCCATGCGGTTTGCCCAGCTATCGGATTTCAGGTTATGTTCCTCGTTGTTGTAGGTAAGCATCCACGCTGGTTTTTGCAGCCGGCGCATGGCAGTGAACAGTTCTATTCCCTGGTACCAGGGCACAGCGCCATCGTTGTCGTTGTGCATAATCAGCAAGGGCGTTTCAATTTTGGGCACATAAAACAAGGGCGAGTTTTCGATAAACTGGAGCGGCTTGTCCCACAAGGTCCCGCCAATGCGGCTTTGCGATTTTTCGTACTGAAACTGGCGGACTAAACCCGATTCCCAGCGGATTCCGCCATAAGCGCTCGTCATGTTGCTGACCGGCGCTCCGGCCATTGCTGCTGCAAACATTTTGGTTTGGGTCACCAGCCAGGCCACCTGGTAGCCGCCCCAGCTCTGTCCCTGGATACCAATTTTGTTGCGGTCGACAAACGAAAACAGGTTGCAAACAAACTGTGTTCCGCTTACCACAGCATTGAAAGCCGATTGTCCAGGGTAGCCATCGTCATAAGTAATGTCAGGAACAAAAACAATGTAGTCGTTGCTGGTGAAATAGGTCCGGTTTACAGTCGATCTGGTCGGTGCAGGATAGGTGTACAGGTGCAGGTTGTCGGCATTTCGCTCGTAGAAATAAACCACCATTGGGTATTTCCGATCCGGATTAATGTTTTCAGGATAGTATAAAAGACCTTCCAGTGGTTTTCCTGAAAAGGAAGTCCATTGAACCAATCGGACGGCTGGCCACACAAAATTTTTCTGTTGCGGATTGGTGTCAGAAAGCTGATGCCGGTGTTCAAACGAACGGTTAGCGGTCCACAGGTTTGGCGCCTGATCGACATCTTCCGATGTCCAGATTACAGTTTCTGCATTTTTTGCTTTCTTCAGGTTGTCAAATCGCCTGTCATCCATGAGCAGCATCTTTGGATCGGTGTAGTTGCGCAGGTCGGTACTGAAATAGCCCGCCGATTTGTTCGTTTCGTCAAACGCTTTCACAATCACCGGCTTTTCTGTATCGATGAATTCTTCTTCCGGATCAAGCTTTTCGTAGCGTAGTTTCAGGAAATTGCGTCGTCCGTAGTTTTTTGTTGCATTAACCGGAACTTTTTCGCCGCTGGGGTCGAGTCGCCAAATGTCAAACCGGTCGTAGATAAACAGGAATCTATCATTCTCACTCCAACCGGCGATTCCGTATGGCCGGGCTTCGTCGGGCATGTCCCAGCGCTCGTCGCAAAAAGAGACGGGCAGACCCGCTGTGAGTCTCACTGAATCTTTATTGGTAGCGGTTGCTTTGGCATAATAGCCGCTGTCAATCGGATTGTACCATAC
>JAEWME010000138.1 GCA_023393265.1 Bacteroidota bacterium
ACCAGGAACTCGGGATACGATTCAGACAACAGTTGCCGGGCAATGGAGTCGCGCACCCAGTAGACGAACTGACGATATTCGTTGTTTGTAATTTCAGTATCGTCCATCCAGAATGAGGGAACAGAAACTGTCTTCACCGCCGTACCGGACTGATCAACAGGCTGATCAGATGGCCCGATATTCAGGCTTCCCTGTTTAATGAAATTCATGCCATAAGGAATGGGCTCAAAATAGGGTTTCCTGTTTTGGGCGCTTGTTAACTGGCTCATCCAATCGCGGTGACACGAACTGAACAACAGTGAAGCAACCAAACTTATGAGCAGAATTCGATACATATAAACAGATGCGGGTACTACTGAAAACTCTTAAAATTAATTTCTATTGTCTAAAACTGTTTTCTTTCAAAAAAAAAGCCTTATCAGGAATTTCCCATAAGGCTTTGTCTTATGTCTTTAAATCTTAGTATTCCCAAAGATTTTGCTCGTAGTCGAATATCGAGTTTTCGATCCGCTGGCTTTCAAGCATCGCGTCTTTGCTACTCAGATATTGACTAATTTCCCGGTTATTATAAATATTTTCTTCTTTAACGATGTATGAATTAAATCTGCGTTTGATGAAAACATCGTCGAATGAAGGGTTTCGAGCCGTGTTCTGCGGGTTGAAAACATCGTTAGCTGCCAGTGTTTCACGCGCTTCAGGAAAGTAAACCCAGAAAACCTGACGACGCTGTACGTTTTCCTGATTTGCATCTTCATCGCGGTAAAATTCCTGAATAGGACAAACTCCAATGATTCGCACATTCATGGTTGAAGTTTGTTTATCGAAATACCATTCTTCTTTTACCATGAATTGCTTTACTTCTTCAGTGCGAACTTCGCCTGCAACATTTTTTTCGATCATTTCGCCGGTGTCAACATCCCTAACCCGACGAGTGCGGGTGGTTGCACCAAATGCTTCTTTCACCTGGTCGTAAGACATCGGAACTTTAAATTCATCGTCGCTTTTAGCGTCGTAAGCCGTAATTTTTCCATCTTCAATTCCCTTTAACAGCAGGTTGATAAGGTTATACCTTCCGTCCATTTGTTCAGTAGGGAAATAGAGCGGTTGGTTAATCTTTTCCCGAAGGTCGATGATTCGCCAGATTTTTTTGCGCCACATTACGTCTGCTTCGCGAACATAAGGAAGCGGGGTTGGCTTACGATCGTGTACATCGGTGCGTTTAAAAGCCCCATCAATGATTTGGGCTTTTGCTTCCTGTTTGCCGGTAATAACCAGCATCGCCAATACTCCAATGAATACCAAAGTCTTTTTCATGACTATTTTATTTTAAAGCCAATAGGAGACAATGGATAAGTAACTCCATTTTCACCTTTTGCATAAATGTTATATACGTAAATATATGAACCGGGCGACAATTTGCTAAAAAAGCCTCTTTGCTCGTCCGTAAATTTATTCGATTTAGAAGAAGTCGATTTAACGTAAGTTCCTCCGGCAAAATCAATGTCGAATGCAGTAACTGTATACTTAAGATCGAAAAGAAAATCTTTCTGATCGGCAAAAACGCCGTTTTCAGCAAGTAAATCTTCTTTTCTCATACTACCACCATTTAAACCGCCGATAGTCGCCAATGGAGGTGGAACTTCTTTCACCCTGAATGCCATTGAGCCCATTGGCCGTAATTGCCCGTTCATCCTCGCCGAAACGGTTATCGTTGTACTTTTCCCCGTAGCATCCAGTTTGGCAGGGTAAACTAAGTAGCCATCGGTAGTTTTTTCGTATCTACCGTTATTAAATGAAATTTCCAGATTTTCAGAAGCAACACCGGGTACTGAAATTTGAACCGGGTTTGCCAATCCCATGTATAGAACATTCATTTTAGTCGGAGAAATTGTAGCGGTTGGTTTTCCTACCTGGTATTCTCCTTTGAAACTATAAGGAATGATATTTCCGTCCGGAGTTTTGTATTTTATCGATCCTGACCATGGGAACGTGCCAACCTGTGTTGCTGAGACTTTGTAGATTCCTTTTCCGTCTTTGATGGGAAGTTTGGTATTTCCTACATAAATTTCGGGTTGCTGTGTGGTATCCTCTGCCGTCAGGAAAATTTCAGCCTCAAACTGATCGCCTTCGAGCACATACGTTGATTTTGCAATCACAGCCGCTCCTAATCTGTTAAATTTGAATGAAGTAGCATCGATCTGGCTATAGAGACTTGAAATCACATTTGTCTCTGCATTTTCAATGTCAACTTCCATTTTGGAGAGCAGCGTAATTACAGCAATCAATGGCTTGCTTTCGAAATGAAGGATTTCCCATGTTTTCTTTTCACCGCCTTCTTTAAGATTAATCTTTGGGTCAGAAGTGTCTAGCAGCTTGATAAGGTTTTCGCGCTGAGGAGAGCCTTCTTCCAAAAACGACGCCAGAAAATCACGATATTCGTTAATGCTGTTTTTCAGGTCGGCTGCTTTCTTTTTTCGGATCATGATTTCAGAAGGCGTATTCAGGTCGTCTTCTTTCTTAATCACAATTGTATCTCCTTTGCTGTTAACCGTAACAGGGGCGTCGGGGGCAAGTTCATAATCGGGCTGGCTTTTCAAAGCAAATCCACCTGAAGCAATTGTAAGTTCTTCTTTCAGGTCTTTTATCCTGGTGATGAGTTGGTTTGACCGGTTTCTGACATCGTCAGCCTTGTCTTTCCATTCTTTCACTTTAGCCGGATTCTGAGCAAAGGCGGCGTCGAAGGCCCCATAGACCTGTTCATTTTTTTTGGTGATATTTGTGAGCGTCTGGCTTAAACTGGCGTCAACAATCCTGAAAGATTCGAGAACCTCGGACGCAACGTTCAGGGCTAACATTGCTGTTAGCACCAGATACATCATATTTATCATTTTTTGTCTGGTAGACTCCGGACAATTTTTGCTCGACATAGTGTTGCTCTATAGGTTACTTCTTCTTGTAATTCATGGCACCAAGCATGTTGCCATAAATCGAGTTCAGTGCTTCGAGGTATGAATTCAGCTTTTCGGCGTTTTCTTTGTATTTTTTCATTTCCTGAGCCGACGATGCAATAATTTGGTTCATCTGGTTCAGATCTTCAAAGAATTTCGCGGATGCCTGCATCTGGTCGCTGGTTCCTTTAAGTTGTTTTTCGTACGTCGAATTCAGCAACTCGATGTTTTTATTTAGCTTATGAAGACTGTCGCCATAATTGGAAGCGCTCGACTCCACATCTTTAAATCCCTTTTCAAGCGAAACAGAAAGTTTCTGATAAGAGTCCGCAAGCTTATTTCCTGAGTCGTCAATCTGTTTGGTGAATTTTTGGCTCGATTCGCTCAGTTTATTCATCAGGCCTTCTCCTGCCTCCGAAATTTTTTGGGCTGTTGTGCTATAAGTGCTCGCCAGTGTTCCGATTGAATTATGGATGGTAGAACTGGCCTGTGTGTTCACTTCAGAAAAGGTAGCCATTGATTCGGATGCCGAGTTCAGGTTCCGGACATATACGTCGGTAGCTAATGTTGCCGAAGAAATGTCGCTAATGCTTGAAGCAGTATTGGTTAAGTCGGTGAGGCTTTTCCCAATTTTTGAAAGTACTTCCGGCGTGATCTCGGTTCCCTCCAGCAAAGAGCTCAGGCTGCTTTTCGGGGCTAAATGAGAATCTTCCGGCGTTTCTGTTAATACATAGTCTTCCTGAAGTTCCGGATAAACCCTCGTCCAGTCAGGAACTTCGAGTGGTGGCTCGAACGCTGAAAGGAAGAAAATAAAAGCTTCTGTCATCAAACCAATGGTGAGCATGATTCCGGAATGGTTCCAGTGCTGAAGTTTAAAAAGTGCACCAATAAGTACCAATGATGCTCCCCAGCCGTAGACATAACCCATCAGGATTTTCCACCTTTTTGTTTTTAGTATTTCACCGATATTCATTTGTTCTGGATTTATTCAGGGATTAAAATTCATTTCCAAAAGAGGAGCGTACGCAACGGAAACCAATGTACGATTTGGTCGTGTCCTGGTATTCGTAGCTTCGGGTAGCAACCTGAAGGAAAGCTGAAATGTCTTTCCATGAGCCGCCACGGATTACTTTACGTTTCATTGCCGGCGGATCAGATGGTTTTGCGTTGTATTCGAAATTTGGATTGAAGTCGTTGATATACTGGTAGGCCGATTCGTCGTATGCACTGCTGGTCCACTCGGCCACATTACCCGACATATCATAAAGTCCAAAGTCGTTGGCGTCGTAGCTTCCCACTTTCATTGTTGCCATACCGCCATCTTCTACATAATTACCACGTAGAGGCTTGAAATTAGCCATGAATACACCATCCTTTTCTCTGGTATAATAACTTCCCCAGGGGTACATCGACTGCTGACGATCGCCGCGCGCTGCATATTCCCATTCAACTTCGGTGGGCAAGCGGTAATCCTGCAAAGTCGCCTGACGCTGACTTGAAAGGAAATCGTTATGCAGTTTTGTTCTCCAGTTACAGAAGGCTTTGGCCTGTTTCCAAGTGATACCCACTACGGGATAGTCGTCGAACCCAGGGTGCCAGAAGTAACGGGTAGCCCATGGTTCGTTGTATGAAAAAGTGAAATCTCTTATCCAGCAAAGGGTATCGGGATAAATACTTGTCTGGTCGTTGAAGATGAATGAAGAACGGTTTTCGATTTGTTTTTCTTCGCCTTTGGCATCAGTTACAACACCATTGTAGCTTTGCGTTTCGTAGTTGTACATGTTTACACGTCGGGCGGCCTGTTTGAGGTCGATCCAGTAATAAGTGTAAAACAGCTTCCGTGCGTCAATTTCTTTTTTCTTGAAGAATCGCTCATTCTCCGGGATAAACATGGGTTCAAGGGCTTCGGTGTAATCCGGATTGGTCCAGTCTAATTTTTCCTTCCAGTTAATTCTTGGTGGGTCGATCGGATTTCCCCGTCGGTCTTCAGTATTCATAAATTCAGGAAATTGATCGGAAAGAATCGTGCGGGCGATTGAGTCTCTGACCCACTGCACGAACTGGCGGTATTCGTTGTTTGTGATTTCGGTGTCATCCATCCAGAAGGCATCTACCGAAACGGTTTTGGTAGGTGTGTTTGATGCGGTGATGTCCTGATCGTTTGGCCCAAGGTTGAAGGAGCCGCGGTGTACGAAAACCATGCCGTAGGGCGTTGGCTCAAACCATTTTCCTCTTCCTTTAACGCCTGTTAGTTCTCCGTTTCCCGATTTGTTACAACTCACTAACGTAACAACTGCGAGTAAAACTAACCCGATTGAAAAATGTTTTTTCATAGTATAGCTGTATAAGGCTTCTAATATTTTCGTTACAAATATCTTACACTTTTATATTTCTTGTTTCTGTTCTTTCCGAAATCAAAACTATAATTCAGGTAAAATTCATGCGAACCACCTGAATATCCGGCAATAGCAGATGTAATAATATCATAAGCGTAACCAATTCTTAACCCGTTGTTCATTTCTAATCCGACTAAAATTGAAATGGCATCATCGAGCCTGTAATTCAATCCGCCTGAGAACTTTTTCTTGTATACCAAATCAACTGTAAAATCCGACTGCATTGCAGCACCATCGGTTTTAACAAAAATAGCCGGTTGCAATTCAAATAACGGATTTGTTAATTTGATATTGTAACCTGCGCAAAGATAATAATGCCTCGCCAAATATGCTCGTGCTGTTTCGTCAAACAGTATGGTTGGCTCATTTAAATGGGTCGCCGAGATACCAGCAAAGTAATCGTTCGACTTCAAATAAAGACCAAAATTCAGGTCGAGCGCTATTTGACTTGCGTCAGCCTGAGGGATCCCATCATCTGATGTAGTATCGAAATATGGTCCTACCGGAATATACCAGCCTCCATCTCCCAGAACAATTGCCATATTGTATATGCCAACCCCCAAACCAATGCCTAAATCACCAAGGCTGGTTTTCATTCTGTAGGCGTAATTCAGATTTACCGAAATATTTTTCAGGAACCCTAATTCGTCGCTAATCACGTTTAAACCCACCCCACTGTTCAATCCAAAAAGATTGGTGGCTGTGCCAGCACTAAAAACCAGTGTCTTTGGCGCTCCTTTGAACCCATCCCACTGGTAACGATTTAAAATTGTACCGCTCGTTAACCCATCATTTCCAGCGAATCCAGGATTTACAGTCAATTGGGTATATCTGTTAAAACTGAACTGCGGGTCTTGTTGGGCAATTGCGGCTAAGATAGCTATTATATAGAAAAATAAAAAACAAAATATTTTTTTCATAAAAGCATTGTCAGGGCTTGTTTTGCCCCATTAAAAGTACAGCAAAAAAATGAAAAAATGTCAACTGTACCAATACGTGCATATCTACAAAGTCAATGAACGCAGGTTTTAATCATTTATTTTGCCTTTTGTGCATCTTACGGATGTTTTTCCACCACCGGTCGGGGATGTCGCCATGCGATGCTTTGTTATAATCGTCTTCGTCACAAGGAACCACATACATGCCTCCTTTATGGTCTTCAAAGTCTGAAATCTCCATCCACCAGCGCCCTGAAATCCTGCTCTGGAAGAACACCAGTGTCATGTTAATATCCGACATGTCGACCATAAACTGATTGAAATCGTCGGAGTCTTCTGTCGGATCTTCCGGTTTACGATGGGTAAATCCTTCCAGAAAATGCCAGACAATCTGAGCCATCAGGTTCGATGAATTAGCCGTTGGATCTTTTTGGGGCAGTAAGTTGAAAAAACCTGCCAATTGCAGGCTGTCACTGGTACCGGCGTATCGTGCTATCTGGCAGGCTTCTTCGGAATAAAGTCCGTTGGGCGATTCCATTGCCTGTCCCCGTGCATCAGGAAATCTAACTGCATTGATGTCGAAGCTGAAAATGTTCGCGTCCCTGAGAATTGGCTCAGTTGCAGACAAGTTGTACCTGATTTGTCCCAGACGCTTCAAATCCCAGTAAAAATTGTTGAACTGATCAATCTCTGACTGATCAACAAAATAATTCTGGTATGCCAGGGCTGTATAGGCGTATAGATTTTTTTGCTTCTCGAAAATCAGGTTCAGATAGGTTTCCGAATTCAGTGATTTTGTTCCTTTCCTGAAATCAACTTTCGGATCTACAGTCACCAGGTTGAATCGATGTCCGTCAAATGCCTTGGCCAGACCAAAAGTGAGGTCCTGGCTCCCGCCAAGGACGACCAGTACCTGGTTTCGTTCAATAATTTGCTCGCAAATGTCGCGCAATGCGAAATAGGTGTCATTGGCCGTATGCCCGATTTTCAGATTCCCCATATCCAGTATTTTGAATCTGGGATTGATCCGGTTCAGGTTATACAAATGTTTTCGTATTTCGTCGGGAGCTTCCGCCGAGCCGGCAACTACAGCATTGCGATCTTCGCCGATACCGAATATCAGCAGTTCTGCTTTCTCTGGTTTTAGCTTTTCCTGATTTTTTTGAAGTAGTGATCCAAGCGAGGTTTTTTTGTTCGACCAGTCGGTACTTTCAAACTTTTCAAAATCCACCGGATCAAAATAATGTAGCAAGTCCATGTTTTGGTTTTTATCAGGTTTTGAAAATACAGTTTTAAATAAAACGGGCAAATGAAAATGATTTGCCCGTCCGAATTATTTTTTCCTGGTTTTTTTTGCTACTGGTTGTTTCTCAATCAGCGCCATACAATCTTCGAGTGTAAGTTTCGAAGCGTCAGTGCTTTTTGGTATTTTGTAGTTATTCTTTTTATAAGAAATGTATGGGCCCCAACGTCCGTTCAGCACCCTCAAATCGGGGTTTTCGTCGTATGTTTGAATTACAGCGTTGAGGTCTTTCTCCCGTTTTGCTTCAATCAGAAAGATGGCTCGCTCCAATGAGACAGAGTATGGATCATCAACATTTTTTTCAAGCGAAATGAATTTATTGTCGTGCTTGACATATGGCCCAAACCGCCCGATGGCGACAGTCACCGATTTTCCTTCGTAGTTGCCCAGCGTACGTGGAAGTTTGAATAATTCGAGCGCTTCTTCAATTGTGATTGTTTCGAGATGCTGGCCGGGACGCAAACTGGCGAACTGTGGTTTTTCCCCTTCTTCGCTTGCCTCGCCAAGTTGTGCCAGCGGCCCAAAGCGGCCAATCTTTACCGAAAGTTCCTTGCCTGAAACCGGGTCGGTTCCTAAAATCCTCACGCCATTGGTACGTTCTGCTTCATTCAGCGCGTTTTCTACTTTCGAGTGGAACGGATCGTAGAAACTACGGATCATTTCGTTCCAAACGATTTCACCTTCAGCGATTTCGTCGAATTCCTTTTCGACTTTGGCCGTGAAATTATAATCCATGATGAGCGGAAAATATTTCATCAGGAAGTCGTTGACAACCATGCCAATATCTGTTGGAAATAATTTTGATTTTTCGGCGCCAAACATTTCTGTTTTTTGTTTCTCCGAAATCTTCTGTGCCGAAAGAACGAGTTCAGTATATTGGCGTTCAGCGCCCGGCCGGTCTTCTTTCACGACATAGCCGCGGTTTTGAACCGTTGTGATGGTCGGAGCATAAGTCGACGGACGCCCAATCCCCAATTCTTCGAGTTTTTTAACGAGGCTGGCCTCGGTGTATCGCGGTGGTTTCAGGGTGAAACGTTCGGTTGCCTGAATTTTATCCCAGCGCAAGATTTGGTTAGCTGAAAGTGGGGGAAGTAGACTTTTTTGTCCGCCATTTTGTTCTTCGTCGTCAACCGATTCCATGTAGACACGCAGGAAACCGTCGAAAATTAGAACTTCACCTATTGCCTGAAATTTCTCGGAGGCATTTGAAATGTCGATGGTTACCGTGGTTTTTTCAAGTTCTGCATCGCTCATCTGTGAGGCGATCGTGCGTTTCCAGATCAGGTCGTATAATTTCTTTTCCTGGTTGGTTCCCGGAATTTCTTCCTGATCGAGGTAAACCGGACGAATAGCTTCGTGGGCTTCCTGTGCGCCCTTCGACTTGGTTTTATAC
>JAEWME010000176.1 GCA_023393265.1 Bacteroidota bacterium
GGAAAAGCGCGGCCTATGCGATAAAAATAGTCTCACTAACATAAGTGTAAGACTAAATTCCCTTCATCAATTCATTATTTTAAAGCTCGTCTGTAAACTTCGATGGCGCGGTTGCGGGCAAAAGCATGATCAACCATTGGTTCGGGATAAGCGGCGGTTCCATATTCGGGAACCCAGCGGCGGATATACTCGTGTTGCGGATCAAATTTTTTGGTTTGCAAATCGGGATTGAAAACACGGAAGTAAGGTGCGGCATCGCAGCCCGAACCACTCGCCCACTGCCATCCTCCGTTATTCGAGGCCAGCTCGAAATCGAGCAGTCTGGAAGCAAAATAAGCCTCGCCCCAACGCCAGTCGATAAGCAGGTGCTTGGTGAGAAAACTTGCTGTCACCATCCGAACCCGATTGTGCATATAACCAGTTGCGTTCAGCTCGCGCATACCGGCATCAACCAGCGGAAAGCCTGTTTGCCCCGTGCACCAGCGTTCAAACGCCACCGTATCGTTTTGCCAGGCAATGGCATCGTATTCACGCTTGAAAGAATGCCCCACCACATGCGGAAAATGCCACAAAATCTGCATATAAAACTCGCGCCAGATCAATTCATTCAGGAAAACATCGGAATGCTGCCGTGCAAGTTGCACCAGTTTCCTGATCGAAATTGTTCCGAACCGAAGATGGATTCCCAGTCGGCTGGTCCCGTTTTGCGCCGGAAAGTCACGAAGGGTTCCGTAGTTCTCCATCAGCAGTGTGTCGGCATTCATTTCAGGGAAACGAACCGTCTGCCTGTTGTAACCAATCTCCTCCAACTCCGGAAAATAATCGCACGACAAATGTTTCAGGTTAAACAAAAGATTCTCGCTGGCATACAAGGCTGGCGGATTTTCGGCCAGCCGTTCTTTCCAGCGCCTGCTGTATGGCGTAAAAACAGTATAAGGTTTACCATCGCTTTTCACCACTTCATCGCGGTGAAAAATAACCTGGTCTTTCACCGCAACAAAACCGGCATCTTTCGTTTTCAACAGTTCAGCCACTTTCAGGTCGCGCTCGTTGGCAGCAGGCTCATAGTCGGTATTACAGAAAACAGTGCGGATGTTGTACTTCGTGGCCAGTTGCCCAAACACCACTTCGGGCGACGAAACATACACTTCGAGGCTGCTTTGGTGTTTCCTGAAAATTTCGTCGAGCATTTTCAGGTTCTGATGGATAAACGTCAGCCGCGCATCGTTCGGATCGGGAAAATGATGAAGAATTTCAGAATCGAAAATAAACACCGGCACAACGGGCAAGCCTGCATTCAGCGCCTCGAACAGGCCATGATTGTCGTCGACCCGCAAATCGCGCCTAAACCAAAAGATGTTGACAGTTTCCATGACAAATTTCTTAACAAAATAAACACATCCAATAAAACAGCCACCTGTCCATCACGAAACCGCTGCGGCAGTAGCAGCCTGTGCCATCCTGATGGCATCGAACACGGCTTTTGTCACCTCCGATTCAGGAATTGCCTTCAGGATTTTCACAGCTTCTCTCCTTCTGCTGCGATCGGGAAAAACTGAAGGCAACAGGTTGGTCCGCCACACCATTTTCGCCAAAGCAAGGGCGTTTTCATCCGGTTTACCTTTTCCCAAAATCGCATCCTCTACCTCCTTGCGGATCGTTTCTGCCAGTTGCCGGTCCATCAGAAAAACTTTTTCGTAAGGAATGAACAGAAAGCGCCTTTCTTCGGTTCGAACAACATTTTTTCGTTTCAGTGCCCGAATAAACAACTTCTGAATCTTCCGGCGATTCAGGCAAAAGTTTGAAATCCAGTTTTGTAGTTTACGGTCTTTGCTACGCTGCCTCATTTTACTGAGATAAAATTCGTGGATTTCATCAGTTTGCAGGGCCGGATTTTCCATGTGAACCAACTTGTTGCTCACCGAAATTAAACCCTGATTCATTAACTCGATCAGGATACAGCCAGTCAAGGTCATTCCCAATGCCGAATGAGCATTCCAGAGAATTCCTCCCTTTCGGGGGTTCACCGACAAACAAAATAACTTCTCGCTGAGTTTTAATGACCTTTCCATTTGGCTAAAGTTGAAAATTTAAGTTCTTTTAATGCCCAAAAATGAGAACCGGATAACCGAAAGCTTTTGTACATTCCCGACTGAACTGACATCACATTTAAGGATTTCAGGCTTTCGCAATTTCGGCCATCAGGCATTTAAAATTACAATTTTATCAGATGAAAAGAGGTTTTGCAAGCGATAATAATTCAGGTATCCATCCTGAAATACTAAAAGCCATTGCGGCAGCCAACGAAGGACATGCTGTAGGTTACGGCGGCGACGAACTAAGCGATAAAGCCCGCCAGCGTTTCAAACAGGAGTTTGGCAGTCAAACCGAAGTGTTCTTCGTGTTTAACGGCACCGGCGCCAATGTGCTGGGACTTTCAACACTCACGCAGTCGTTCCATTCCATTATCTGCGCCGATACCGCTCACATACAGACCGACGAATGCGGCGCTCCTGAAAAACTCACCGGCTGCAAACTGTTGCCCGTTGAAAGCCACAAGGGCAAAATCACCCCGGAAGGCATCCGGAAGCATTTGCACGATTTTGGGTTCGAGCATCATTCGCAACCCGGCATTGTGTCTATTTCGCAGGCCACCGAACTGGGCACCGTTTATTCGCTCGAAGAAATAAAAGCCATTACCTCGCTGGCACACGAATTCGGCCTGTATGTCCACATGGACGGGGCACGGCTGGCCAACGCCGCTGTAGCGCTCGATCTGCCTTTTCGGGCTTTCACAGTCGATGCAGGCGTCGATGTCCTTTCTTTTGGCGGCACCAAAAACGGTATGATGATGGGCGAAGCGGTGCTGTTTTTCAACCCGGCGCTCACAGCCAACACCAAATACATCCGCAAACAGAGCATGCAGTTATATTCAAAAATGCGTTTTGTAAGCGCTCAGTTTCTGGCTTATTTCGAAAACGACCTCTGGAAACAAAATGCGGCGCATTCGAACCGGATGGCCCGGCTGCTGGAAGCGGAAGTGAAGAAAATTCCGGCTGTACAGCTCACGCAGGAAGTGGCAGCCAATGGCGTTTTTGCCATCGTTCCGCAAGAAATTATTCCGCAACTTCAGGAAAAATACTTCTTTTACGTTTGGGACGAGCATCGTTCCGAAGTGCGCTGGATGACCTCTTTTGATACCACAGAAGACGACATCTTTCAATTTGCCGCCCTGATTAAATCACTGGTTTAATGCCACTTTTCAATTACTATCCGCGAAACCGCGACCACATCGATCCCGAAACGGAAAAAAAGATTTTCAAATACAGTCTTTTAATTCCGATCGTATTTGTTACGGCTTTCTGGATCGTAAAATTCGTTGAAAACTATTACCAGCTCGACTTTTCCGAATGGGGTATCCTGCCGCTTTCAGCCGAAGGATTACCCGGCATTTTTCTGTCGCCCTTCATTCATGGCAGTTATGAGCATCTTTTCTCCAATTCGGTACCTTTTCTGGTGCTGATGTTTGCCTTGCTGTACTTTTACCGCCATCTGGCCTACCGGATCTTTTTCCTGATTTACATCCTCTCCGGAATATGTGTCTGGCTGGGAGGCCGCGGATCGTGGCACATTGGCGCAAGCGGCATCATCTATGGCCTTGCCTCTTTCCTGTTCTTCAGCGGGGCCATGCGCAAAGATTTGAACCTGCTAACCGTTAGTATCATTGTTGTTTTTCTCTACGGAAGCATGTTCTGGGGCATTTTCCCGATTAAACCTGAAATATCGTGGGAAAGTCATTTGTGGGGTGCCGTGAGCGGTTTCGCGCTTTCCATCTACTACCGCAACCAGGGACCGGTTCGTCCCGCAGCCAGTTGGGAACTGGAACCCGACGACGACGATGACGACGACGTGCCGGAAGAATTTAACGAAGAAATAACGACACCTGCCGAAGACGAAAACAACAGCCCTGTCCAACTCAACTAAGCCGGTTTATCACGTATCCTGATTACAAACCGGCATCAAAATCAAAGCTTCCTGAGATAAAGCACAAATATAAATTTACCCGTCAGTTTTCAGGAACAAAACAAAAGCAGGTCTTTCTTTGTATAAATTGATACATCAATCAGTTAATTTTTTCAGGCTGATGAGGGATATTGGAAAAAATTCTAACTTTGCCACCCCATATTATAACAGGTTCTATAACAATGATTAGCAGACGAATAATCCGAATTAAAGTATTGCAGATACTTTACGCGTTCTTTACCTCTCCTGACACTTCGATCAATAACACTGAAAAAGAATTGTTTTTCAGCCTGCAAAAGACCTACGATCTCTATCATTTCCTGATAGCACTTGTTGTCGAGATCGAAAAGTTTGCACAGGAACGCATCGACATCGGATTGAAAAAACTAAGGCCAACGGCAGAAGATCTTCACCCCAACACACGGTTCGTCCGCAACCGGCTGATTCAGCAAATCAAATCGAATACAACACTCGAAAAATACCTCGCCTCCTCTAAACTGAGCTGGAACGAAGAATCGGAACTCATCAGGAGGCTTTATTCAGCCATGATTGATGCCGATTTCTACAAAACGTACATGAGCCAGCCCGAAATAACCTATGCCGACGAGCGCAAACTGGTTGAAGACATTTTCAAATACGTGATACTGGATAACGAAGAAATTGAATCGGTTCTGGAAGAGCAAAGCATTTACTGGAACGACGACATGGATTTTGTTATCAGCATGATTTTGAAAACCTTCAAGAAATTCAAGGAATACAGCGACGAAAACCAGTCGTTACTGGCCATGTTTAAAGACGACGAGGACCGGCAATTTGCAAAAGACCTGTACCGCAAAGCAGTGCTGAATCACGAAAGTAACGTCGTGCTCATCAAACAGCATACTGTGAACTGGGACATCGAACGTATTGCTTTTATCGACAACCTCATCCTCGAACTGGCGCTGACAGAATTCCTTTATTTTCCGTCGATCCCAACCAAAGTGACGATGAACGAATACATCGAACTTTCGAAATATTACAGCACCGAGAAAAGCCGAAACTTCATCAACGGAATTCTCGACAAAGCGCTGAAAGACCTGAAAAAGAATGACAAAATCATCAAAGCTGGTCGTGGGCTCATCGGAGAAGAAGAAGAGAGCGAATAAACCCCGGGGCAAAGGAAAAGTGAAAAGGCAAATGGCAAAAAAGGAAAGGCAAAATACGGGTAGGTTATGGCTTGCGGCGTGCTGTTTTTTCGTACTCACATTTGCGCTTTCGTCATGTCATTCAGGAGCAAAAAAAGCCGAGCCGGCTCAACAATCGGATGAGCATGGGATTGCAGAATTTGCCTTTTCCGAAGAATTGCATAATTTTGGTTCGCTCAATGCCGGAGAAATCGTTTCGTATACCTTTGTTTTCAGAAATTCAGGCACCAAAACGCTCACCATTACCAATGTCGATTCGGGCTGTGGCTGCATGGAAGTGAAAATTCCTGAAAAAAGCATCGCACCGGGCGACGAAGGCCGCATCGAAGTGATTTACAATTCGGCGGGCGAAGTGGGTAACCAACTGAAAACGATTATCCTGTATTCGAATGCAGAACCGACAGAAAAGCAATTATTTATAAGAGCATCAGTTACAAACGACTTAATTAAAATATACAGTTAAACTTAATACCCATCAACATGAATTATTTATTAATGGCCGCACCGGCCGCAGACGGAGCTGCACAACCGAATCCGATTATGACTTTCCTTCCGCTGGTATTGATCATCGTGGTTTTCTACTTTTTCATGATCAGACCGCAGATGAAAAAACAGAAAGAAGTTGCTGCTTTCCGCAACAGCCTTCAGAAAGGCGATAAAGTAGTTACCACAGGCGGTATCTACGGAAAAATTCTGGAAATAAAAGACAACACTGTTTTGCTTCAGGTTGACGATAACGTGAAACTGAGAGTAGACAAAGCTGCCCTTGTAAAAGATATGTCGGACGTGCAGCCGCAGAAATAATTCCGGATCATTGAATCCGAGAAAGGCCGGCAACTTGTCGGCCTTTTTTTTATATTTGAGACCGTGAAAACGAACTGGTTATATCGCACTTTCAGATACCTGAAAAAGTTTTACTTCAGGAACGACAAACGTGTTGCCGCATACCTGGTTTGTGTCGTCATTGCCACGGTCTTCTGGTTTCTGAACGCGCTGAGCAAAACCTACACAGCTGACGTAATTGCACCGGTTATCTACACCAACCTGCCCAATAACAAAACATTGGCCAGCCAGCTTCCCAACAAATTCGACCTGACCATTCGCGCCCATGGATTCACCATTCTCCGGCACAAAATCAGTTTTTTGTTTATGCCGCTCGAATTCAATGTAAACGACCTGACCAACAACCGAATGGAAAACAACCGCCGCAGCAGCTACGCCATTCCTTCGAAATCCTTCCTGAGCCAGTTGTCGTACCAGATGTCGAACGACATGGAAATTCTGTCCATGAATCCGGATACACTTATCTTCAGGTTCGACAAAATGGGACAGCGAAAACTGAAAGTAAAACCTGTTGTGCGCGTAAACCTGAAAAAACAATATCAAATCTCCGGAAATGTACACCTCGTGCCCGATTCGGTTCTTGTGAGCGGCCCGCAGGTCGTGCTGGACACCATGCACTTTGCCTACACCGCAAATCAAACATTCAACGAAATCGACCAGCCAATTCATGCCGAAGCCAAACTCCGCCATTCGAAACAACTGTTTTTCGAGCCTGAAACGGTAAAAATGGAGATACCGGTTGAAGAATACACTGAGGCAGAGCAAACAGTTGCTGTTCAGGTCTCCGGAAAGCCTGAAGAAATTGATGTGAAGCTTTTCCCTGCCAGGGTGAAAGTTTCGTTCCAGGTCGGACTGAGCCGTTTTGCCGAAATCCGGCCCGAAGATTTTAAGCTGTCGGTTTCGTACGACGACATCGCCGAAGGGAAACAACACCTGAAGATTAAAGCCGGATCGGTACCCGCCTATATTTATCAAATGAAAATCACTCCTGAAGAAGTGGAATACCTAATTGAAAACTGAGCGATGATAAAAGTGGGAATCACCGGGGGAATAGGGAGCGGAAAGACTACGATTTGCAGGATGTTTTCGGTATTGGGAGTTCCGGTTTTCGTGGCCGATGCGGCCGGAAAACAACTGATGAATGAAGATCCGGTGCTGCGGGAACAAATCATTCGCTTGTTTGGTCAGGCTGTTTACCTTCCGGATGGCACCATCGACCGAAAATACCTCGCCGGAATTGTTTTCAACGACGCATCTTCGCTCGAAAAACTCAACGCGGTGGTTCATCCGGCGGTTCACAAAGCTTTTAACGAATGGGTACTGAAACAGCGCGCGCCCTATGTGCTGCACGAAGCTGCTATTTTATTCGAAAGCGGTTTCAGCCAAATGATGGACTTTACCATTGCAATTGTAACGGAAGAAGACCAGAGAATTGCCCGGGTGATGAAACGTGATAAAATTTCGGAGGAACTTGTTCGTCAACGAATAAAGAACCAGTTCACCGATGAACAAAGGATACAGCTTGCCGATTTTATTATCAGCAACAACGAAAGTGACCTGGTTATCCCCCAGGTTTTGGAAATAGATAAAAAGATTAGATTACATGGCTAAGTTTGGAAAATGGATTACCGGTGGTTTAGGCTGGGCTTTCTTTGGCCCCATCGGAGGAATTGTAGGATTCGTGGTCGGATCGCTTTTCGATGCCGATCAGTCGTTCAGCAGCGGACAACAAAATTACCAACCCGGGCAACAGACCACGCAGGGCGGCTACATCATGAGTTTGCTTGTTTTGGTCGCTGCAGTGATGAAAGCCGATGGAAAAGTTCTAAAGTCGGAACTTGACTACACCAAGCAATTTTTTGTACGTTCATTTGGTCCGGATGCTGCTGCAGAAGCAATTAAAATATTGCGCGATTTGCTGAACCAGAGCATTCCGGTGGCCGACGTTGCCGAGCAAATCAGGAAAAACATGGACATGCCTTCGAGGCTCCAATTGCTGCATTTTCTGTTTGGCATTGCTGCGGCCGACGGCGTTGTACACGAAACAGAGCATCAACTCATCAAGCACATCGCCGAGCACATGGGAATCGGGC
>JAEWME010000188.1 GCA_023393265.1 Bacteroidota bacterium
GTCATGCCTTCTGTTTTAAATCCTGAAGCTGGTCCACCGCCCGTTTCGCCCGGATTGACATTAAAGCAGACAAAAATGTCGGAAGTTGGCACTTTGCCGTTGACAGCCATGAGTTCCTTCTCGAAGAAATTGAAATAATACACCACCTTGTTTTTATACCAACCGCGGGTCAGCTCTGCGCTTTCGGTGCTCAGGAACCTTTTGCGGGCCACCGAACCTTTGGGCACCACCGGGCAATTTACAATGGTTGTAGTTGTGGTAAGCGGATAACCCATTTGGTAAATTTCGTCGTAGCTGGTAATCGTATTGGCCACATAGTCTTTGGGAACCGCAACTTTTACGACCAGCCAGAAATCGTTGTAGCCTGCGTCGCCGGGAACAACATTCACAATGTTCAACTGTCCCGAAACCGGAGTTGTTTCTCCTTCGCGAAACAGAACATAGATGGGAGCGGGTGTAGTGCTAAGTACGTCAAAATTGTAATAGATGGTTTTTTCACCGTTCGGTCCCAGTCCGTGCGTGTTGAAGGCCGGTATGGCGTCGAAATCAACCGGTTGGTTCGCTGCCGGAAATCCATTGGAGGCATCCCGAAGGAAGAGATGGGCGAATCCTGGTCCAAAGCGGTCGATTGAAACATCGCCAGCCGTATCGGGATTGAGTGGCATGGGCATCGTGTCGTCATCTTTCATGCAGGCCGAAAAACTTCCTGCGATGATCAGTGCCAGTGTGAATAGTTTTGCTTTCATAGTGATACTTTTTTTACTGTTTACATCAGCAAATCTCGCCGAACAGTATCACAGAAGTATCACAGGAATGACACGATTTCTTCACTTTTCAGGAAGCCATTACCGGCAAATGGAAGCTGAATGCGGTACCTTTCCCGGGCTGACTGGTCACACGGATAACCGAATGGTGCAAGTCGATGATTTTTTTCACGATGGCCAGCCCCAGACCGGTGCTTTCGCTGTATTGCTTGCCTTTGTAATATCGTTCGAAAATAAAGGGCAGTTCGTCAGACTTGATGCCTGTACCCGAATCTGTTACGCTGATTTCAACTCTGCCCGTCTTATCTGTTCTTACCATCACGTTAATTGTGTCACCTTCCTTACAGAATTTGATGGCATTATCAATCAGGTTTTGCAGGACCCGGTCGATCAGCGTGATGTCGGCTTCCACAATCGGGTTTTCGTTGGGCAGGAAAGCATTGATGCTGATGCCTTTTTTCTCCGAAATGATGCGGTACTTGTTGGCAATGTCCGAAATCAGCTCTGCAATGGGGAAGGGTTCTGGGTTTAACCGAATCTGGTTGGTTTGCAGTTTGGAGAGGTCAAACAGGTCGGTAACCAGTTTTTTGAGGCGCTCGCAGCTCGAATAAATAATTTCGAGGTATTTGTGCCTTTCTTCCGGCGTTATGTTTTCCTGTTTTAATAGCAATGTTTCGGCATATCCCTGTATCGATGCAACCGGTGTGCGCAAATCGTGCGACACATTGCTGATCAGTTCTTTCCTGAATTCGTCGGTCTCCTTTAGTTCCTGAATGTTTTTCGAGATGGTGCCTGCCATGTCGTTAAAAATAAGGCCAATCTGGTCGAGTTCGTCCCGATTTTTTACCGGAATGCGGGTGCTGAAATTACCATTCTGGAATTCGCGGATGCCTTGCACGATGCTGTTCAGTTTTCGGGTGATGAACCAGATGAGCAGCAGGCCAACAAAGGCCGAAACCACCAAAATAATGATAACTGAGCGGATGGAAAGCCCAAGGATGTAACTGCCAATGACCATTTGGGCCGCTGACACATATTCCTGACTAGCCAGCACAATATAAATGTAGCCGGTTAATTGTCCCTGATCGACAACTTGCGCCGCTGAAAATGTTTTTTGCTCACCCGGATTGCGTGGGTCGTCGCCGAAAATCAGGTTGTGTCGTCCGTCGTTTAAAAAGCTTTTGATGGGGGCGAGCGACACCGACTCGAGTTTCACCACTTTTTCGGGTGCCACGAAAGCCAGTATCTTTCCTGAAGGATCGAGGAGATAGACTTCCACGCTCGGGTTAATCACCATCATCGAATGGACGATGTCTTCCATCGCTTCGCGGTTCACTGTTCCGTTCTGAAACCTTGGTTTGATAAGGTCTACGGTGTTGGCTGCCAAATCCCAGTTCAGTTTTTGAGTCACTTCAACCGAATATTTACTGGCCGATTTTACCGAAATGTAGAGGCTGATTCCGGCGAAAATGAACAGGACCAGAATGAAGATGACCGATATTTTCCAGTATAAACGGCTAAAAAACAAGGAATTTTTGCTTTTCATGGTGATGCGTATTTTTTGTTGTAGCCTGCACGATGCAGTGTGTGTGTTTATTCGCTCCTGAATTTATACCCCACGCCCCATGTTGTCAGGATAAATTCTGGGCTGTTCAGGTTTTGCTCCACCTTGGCGCGCAGGCGGTTGATGTGCGAGTTCACCGTATGTTCGTATCCTTCGAACTGGTATCCCCAAACCTGCTCTAACAGTTGAGTTCGGGTATAGATGCGTCCGGGGTTTGAAGCAAAAAGTACAAGCAGGTCGAATTCCTTGGGCGAAAGCTCTATGCGTTTTCCATGCACTTCTACAATGCGCATGGTAATGTTGATGTACATTCCGTCGGTTTTTATTTCGCGGTTATCTTCATTCGATGCATTTTCCCGTGTTAGTTCCGACCGTCGCAGGATGGCTTTCACACGTGCCATCAGTTCGCGGATGCTGAACGGTTTGGTGAGGTAATCGTCTGCTCCAATTTCGAGACCGATGATTTTGTCGATTTCTTCCGACTTGGATGTGACCATCAGAACAGGCGTGTGGTTTTTCTCCTGCCGAAGCTTTTTGCACACCTCAAAACCGTCCAGTCCGGGCAGGCGGACATCAAGAATGATAATCCGGTAGCTGCCGTTCAGCGCTTTCATCAATCCCTCTTTGCCGTCGAATGCGGTTTCGACAGTAAATTGCATATCTGCTAAATGGATGGAGATTAGGTTCGAAATATCCTGATCGTCTTCGATAATTAGTGCTTTTCCCATGGCAATTTCTTCTGCTTTGTCAAAAGTAAACATCAATTGTCACAGAAAGATCACAAATTTCTAAAGTATTTGAATGTGAGAACTTAATGAGTGGGATGAAACAAAAAAGGGAGGACTTTTTATATCCCCCCTTGTAAAAACCCCCTAAAATTAACCCCTAAAAAAAAGTGCCTTTATGATGTGTGACGTCATTTTCGGGTTTTCTTTCAACCGGCGGGTCGAGTACCCAAACCAGTCTTTCCCGAAAGGAACATACACACGCATTTTATATCCTTGTTTCACAATGTTGCCGCGAAGTTCGGGCGTTACACCGTAGAGCATCTGAAATTCAAATTTCGTTTTGTCAATTTTTTTCGCACCAATATATTCCTGTGCTTTCTCAACCAGGTATTTATCGTGTGTGGCAATTCCGACATACATTTTATTGTCGAGCATATAGTGCAGGTCGTCGAGGTAGTGTTCCCGAATTTCCTGGTGTTCTTTAAATGCGACTTGCTTTGGTTCAATATAAATTCCCTTACAAAGCCTGAAATTCAATGGAGAACCATTCACATGGAAAGTGTTGTTCATCATTTCGAGGTCGCTTTTGGTCCTTCTCAGGTATGCCTGAATGACTAAACCAACATTGGCCGGGTATCTTTCCTGAAGTTTTCGGTACAATTCCAGTTCGGTGTCAACGCACTGAGAATCTTCCATGTCGATTCGGATGAACGAATTTTTTTCGTTTGCTTTTTTAATTACTTCTTCAATATTGGCAAAGCAGACATCTTTGTCGATGAGCAAGCCAAACATGGTCGGCTTCAGCGAGAAGTTGCCCTTGATTCCTTCCGAAGTAAATCGCTCGATAATGTCGATGTATTTTTTTTTGTTCTCGGCAGCTTCTTCGATTGTTGTAATGAATTCGCCAAGCAAGTCGACAGTTACTTCGATGTTTTGCCTGTTCAGGTCGCGGCATGCAGCCAGCCCTTCTTCGATGGTTTCGCCTGCGATATATCGTTTCGAGAAAACCCAGATGAGTTTTTTCGGCATATATGGAAGGCAGCTTGCGATAATTTTATGAAGCATTTTTCTGAAATTCGGTTAATAAACGGTTGGTAAAAATAGCTCAACCTGATGGCCGAAATCCATGATGTTTATCAAGGTGAATCTATGATTTTACGCAGGTTTTAACGCTTTTCAGTTCGGTAAAAATTATCTTTTACAGCGGCGAAAAATAATCGGTTTATTGGGTGGATAGTGGTAATAAATTTTTATTTTTGGCAAAATTTTATGAAAATGTTAATTTAACCGTCAGGAAAAAGGGCACTTATCAGGCCATCATCTTTTCATAAATTTTAGCCGGAAAACCGGTTTTTTTGTGTAGATTGAAACGTTCTATCCAATCTTTTGACCAATGTTTCGTTTTTTATGCGAAAGCCTGCGACAAAGACAGTTTCAGGAGTAACAAACCGGATTGGCTAGTCTGACATTTTGTTATTTAGAAGCAACTTTTAGCAGTTTATAGTCATCAAATGGTTAAAAGTTGTAGTACCTAAATTGAAAATTTATACGGATGAAAAATACTTCGTTAATAGCATTTGTTGTTTTAGGTGTTGCAGTCGCCGGACTGTATATCTTGCATTTTGCAGGAGGTAAATCGAAATCAGTTTCTGATGGCGATGGCGGAAAAGACGCTGCCGCAGGTTTCAAAATTGCATATATCAAAGTTGATTCGCTAGTGGTGAATTACGATTTTGCACTCGAAATGCACGACTCATTCACGAAGCAGCAGGATTCCTACACGAAGGAATATGCTGATAGACGCAGTAAATTCGAGTCCCAGGCTGCTGCTTTCCAGGAAAAAGTTCAGCGCGGTGGTTTCCTAACACAGGATCGTGCTATTGAAGAACGCGACCGCTTACTTGGTGAAGAGCAGCAAATCGGTAAACTCGATCAGGAATTGTCGTCGAAGCTGGCACAGTTGCAGGCCGAAAATAACAAGCAACTGCTCGACAGCGTGATGAATTACCTGAAAGTATTCAATAAAGACAAGAAGTACAACTACATTTTCGATGCAACTGGTGTTTTGGTTGGCGACGACTCGCACAACATCACCAAAGAAATTCTTACTGGATTAAATGCCCGCTATTCGAAAGTAAAACAGAAATAAGTAATTCAAACGATAAACAAAAAAATCCGAAGAAATTCGGATTTTTTTGTTTCCGGCAAATCAAATTGGCACCAATGTTTGCAGAGAGATACATACAGAACAATGTTGTTTATCCGGCTTTCATTTCTGAAAAGCCCGTTAAAAATCTTTGGGCCGTTGTGATGATCCCTTGCCTGAAAGAGCCTGAAATTATTCGGACGCTGGAATCGCTCTGGTCATGTGCCCCGGTTGAATTGCCTTTGGAAGTGCTTGTGGTGGTGAACGAATCGGAAGCCAGCTCTACAGAAGTGAAAGACTTTAACCTGAAGACACTGGATGATCTTTGGCGTTGGAAGGGCAAAAACGATCGTACTAAAATGATTTTGCGTCCTGTTCATGCGTCAGATGTTCCGGCGCGCCACGCAGGTGCGGGCATGGCCCGGAAAATTGGCATGGACGAAGCCATCCGCAGGTTCGCGCTCATCGATAAGCCTGATGGTGTAATTATTTCGCTTGATTCAGACTGCCTGGTTTCCGAAAACTATCTTCAGCGTATTGCTGATTACTTTTCGGCAGATAGGAATCATTTTGCTGCGACACTCAACTTTCGCCATAGGGTGGAGGAGGTGGTTGACGAGCGGCTAAAAAGGGGAATCAGGATGTATGAAGATTACCTGCATTACTATAAGAAAGCGCACGATTTTGCCGGATTTCCGAATTCAATCTACACCATCGGTTCGGCTTTTGCCGTTCGGGCCGATGCTTATGTGAAGCAGGGCGGCATGAACCGGCGACAGGCTGGCGAAGATTTTTATTTTCTGAATAAACTGACGGATCTCGGTAAAGTCGACGAAATTGCCGACGCTTTTGTTTATCCTTCAGCCCGTGTGTCGGATCGTGTTCCGTTTGGCACAGGTGCGGCGATGACTAAATGGATGGGTGATGAAGGTGATCTCACTCATACTTATAATTTTTCAGCTTTTCAGGATTTAAAGAGTCTTTTCGATTTCGCCGGAAAGTTTTACCGCGCAACATCGGAACAACTGAACGAAATAATGATTGGGTTGCCTGTGTCGATTCAGGAGTACAGTAACCTCATTTCGTTTGTGCCAAAAGTTCAGGAAATTAATCAGAACAGTTCTTCTGAGCCAGCGTTCCGTAAACGGTTTTTCCAGTTCTTCGATGCTTTTGTGATCATGCGTTTCCTGAATTTGTCGCATCCCGCATTTTACCCCCGGCAGGATTTGTACGAAGCCATTGTTCAAATGGAAAGCCAGCGAAAATAAAAAGCCGAAGGAATGCTTCGGCTTTTCGGATTCTTACTTATTACTTTACTTCAACCCATTGGATAAGTGGTAATAAACTTCATTCCATCTGAGTTCATTTTTTAGGTCGGATATGCAGGTATTCTTATTGATTTGAATGAGTTCAATGCCAGCCATATCGCAAAAATCTTCGATATATTCTGCTGTTACAGCCTGGCTGAAAGCATTGTGGTGTGCACCTCCCGCATAAATCCAGGCTGCAGCGCCTGTTTTCAGGTCGGGTTGCGGAATCCAGAGAGCGCTGGCTGTTGGTAGTTTTTCCAGTTTGGCTTCCGGTTCAACACATTCCACATCGTGCACTACCATACGGAAGCGGGTTCCCATGTCTACAAGGCTTGTACAGGTTGCAGGTCCTATTTTGGTATTGAAAACCAGGCGGGCAGGTGCTTCTTTTCCGCCAATACCCAGTGGATGAACTTCAATTTTCGATTTACCATCAGCTATCGACGGACATATTTCGAGCATGTGAGCACCCAACGCTTTGTATCCTGAAACAGGATTCAGATGGTAGGTGTAATCTTCCATGAATGAGCAGCCGCCATCCAATCCGAGTCCCATTACTTTTACCGCGCGTACCAGTGCAGCGTGTTTCCAGTCGCCTTCTGCACCAAATCCGTAACCAGCCGCCATCAGTCGCTGAGAAGCCAAACCTGGCAATTGTTTCAGTCCGTGGAGGTCTTCGAAGGTTGTTGTGAAAGCTTTGAACTTTCCGGCTTCGAGGAACGACTTGATTCCGGCCTCAATGCGTGCCTGGTAGCGAACGCTGTCGTGATATTTGCCGCCAACCTGCGCTTCCTTGTCAAAGTCGTATGTTGCTTCATATTCTTCCATCAACTGGTCAATTTCGCTTTCGCTTACCGAGTTTATGATTTTGACAATATCACCAACCGGCCAGGTGTTAACCGACAGTCCAAATTTGATTTGTGCTTCAACTTTGTCTCCTTCGGTGACAGCGACTTCGCGCATGTTGTCGCCAAATCGGGCGATTTTGGCACCTTGCATGTCATACCAGGCTGCGGCTGCGCGTGTCCAAACGCCAATACGTTCCTGAACATCTTCTTCTTTCCAGTAGCCAACCACCACTTTTCGGTTTTTGCGGAGGCGCGAAAGGATGAACCCATGCTCGCGGTCGCCGTGAGCGGCCTGGTTCAGGTTCATAAAATCCATGTCAATTTCGGCCCAGGGCAGGTCGCGGTTGTATTGGGTATGCAGTTGAAGCATCGGTTTGTTTAATATTTTCAGCCCGTTGATCCACATTTTCGAGGGCGAAAAGGTATGACACCAGGTTACAACTCCAATACATTTTGAGTCGGAATTGGCTTCGATGCAAACGCTGGTGATTTCATCAGGACTACGCATTACCGATTTGTGAACGATGCTAACAGGTATTTTGGCCGAATCGTTGAAAAATGCAGCAATTTCTTTTGAGTTGGCAGCTACCTGTTGCAGCACTTTCGGGCCATACAGGTCCTGGCTTCCGGTTACAAACCAAACTTCCAGTTCTTTTAGTTTAATCATATTTTTAAGTATTAATTTTTTCAGTTTGACAAGATAAAAATAAATAAATGTATAAATCACACTTATATATTTGAGTAAAATTTATCTTGTTTTTGAACATGTTTTGTGCCGTCAGTTTTTATCCTTCTATATCAGATTTTTAGCGGTATTTTTAATTGTCTCCCAGGCCTGGATTACATGTTGTTCTACGGTATGCGTTTGCCCAATGCACATTCGCATGACATATTTCCCGCGAATGACTGTATGAGTGAAATACATTTTGCCGGACTGATTGATGGTTTCGAGTAATTTTTTGCTGAAATCGTTACCTTTCTTATGAGTAAAGCAGATCAGGTTGAGTGGGGCAGGGGTCACCAGTTCAAAATCGTCTGATTGACGAACACGATTGGCAAATTCCTGCGCCAGTCGGATATGTTCGCCAATGTGGTAACGCAATCCTTCTGTTCCGTAATGTCTGATGACAAACCACAGCTTTAGCGAACGAAACCGGCGCCCGAGCTGAATGTGCCAGTCTCGGTAGTCGAAAACAGCTCCGCTTTCGGTGGCCTGATTTTTTAGGTATTCAGGGAGAATGCTGAGCGTCTTGATCAGCACAGAGCGGTCGGCAACAAAAAAGCAGTTGCAGTCGAAATTGGTGAACATCCATTTGTGTGGATTGAACGAAAAGCTGTCGGCCAGTTCTACACCATTCAGGATAAAACGATATTCAGGACAAATGGCTGCGGTTCCCGACATGGCTGCGTCGATGTGTAGCCATAGGTTATATTTTCTGCATATTTCTCCGATTTCGGGCAATGGATCGATGGCGTTGGTGGATGTACTTCCAACAGTGCCGCAGACAAAAAAAGGAATCAGCCCTTTTTTAATATCATTCTGAATGGTGGATTCCAGCAAATCGCTTCGCATGGCAAGATTTTCGTCTACATCAACCAGTCGCATGTTGTTTTTCCCGATGCCGGCAATTTTTACAGCTTTTTCAACCGACGAATGTGTTTGGCTCGACACATAGGCGACGAGGTTTCCGCTACATCCGTTCTCGTTGGTCTGGTAGCCAGTTTTGCGTTCGCGGGCAGCAAGTACTGCAGTTAGTGCAGCACTCGAAGCTGTGTCCTGAATAACGCCACCGCCCGTGGCAGTTGATCTGAATTTCTCAGGAAGCTGAAGCATATCGGCCAGCCAATCCATTACGCGGGTTTCAAGTTCGGTGCAAGCTGGGCTCGTTGCCCACAACATCCCCTGCACGCCGAGCCCGGACGAAAGCAAATCGCCCAGCACCGATGGCCCCGAAGAGTTTGATGGAAAAAAAGCGTAAAAATTGGGAGACTGCCAGTGGGTGATGCCCGGCATAATGATAGAATTTACATCATTCATGATTTGTCCGATTGACTCGCTCTTTTCTGGTGGCACCAGTGGCAATTGATTTTTGATACTTCCCGGTTTAACCTGCGAAAGTACCGGATATTGCTCAACCGTTTCGTAATAGTCGGCAATCCAGTCGATGATCTGTTTTCCTTGTTCCCTGAACTCTTCAGGAGACATGTGGTAGTTTTTCATGGTTTTTATGCTTGTAAAATGAGTAGATTCTTTCCTGATAAACTTTTTACCTGACAGAAAAGGCGGCGAAACCACGTGGCGGAGAAAATGCTTGCACTGACACGCCAGTTACTACTGCACGTGGAGGACCCAGTCTGAGCCAGTCGACAAATGCTGAGAGCTGATCGGGATTGCCTTCTGCTTCTATTTCTACTTTCCCGTCGTGATTGTTTCTCACCCAGCCGGTTATTTGAAGTTCTTCGGCTTTTCGTACCGCAAAATAGCGGAACCCAACGCCCTGAACCTTTCCGCTAACAACAATATGTACCGATTGGGACGGCATGGTTACAAAGTACCGCCGGATGTTTCGGTGAATTCCGCAATTGCTTCAGGCTGAATCAATGCCCAGATGGAATAGATGCCAATGGCCGTGCCAAAAGGAAAGTTAAAAATTTCTATCACGGAAAGCACAAGTGTGAGAATTCTGGCCCATTCGTGCCTTTTGTAGAGTCCGATTCCGGCGAATATGCCAGGAAGAGAAATAAGTATGAAAACAATGGCAATAACATTTGCAATGATCGATAAAACCATTTCGCTTTCGGCGTTATCGACAAAACCGATGATCAGTTTAAGCACGGTGAAAATAAGCAGGGCAATGATCAGGTTAAAAACGCTCAGCCCGATTTGCAGGGCGGCAGCGACGTTGATGTGCTTCTCCATCTGTTTAAATTTTAGTGTGTTTTTTAAGAAACTAAAAGTACAGAATATCTGATAAATCTCAACGGGACCAGAAACTTAATCGAATGGAGATGAACTAAAATGAGTTATATTTGTATAAATCTCCAGGAGATGAAGCCATTGGCTTTTTACAGAAGAGTGTTAACAGAAAACGAAAAGATATGTTGGTTTTAAAAGTATTTCTATTGTCGGTTGCCATTATGGCGCTGGTACTGGTGGGTTTGGCATTGCAGATTATTATGAAGAAGGGTGGAAAATTCCCCAATACTCACATTGGAAGTAATAAGTATATGAAAGAAAACGGGGTTACATGCGCTCAGACTTATGATAAAATTGAACAGGCAAAAGTCCGGAAGGAGCTAAGGTTTAAACAACTTTCGGTTGACGATTCGGATGTGAAATATTTTTGCTGATAACAGAGAGTTTATCAGCACTTCCCCCGGGTTGTTGTTCTACCTGTTAACCGTCGAATCAAATGGTTGTCGGTATGAATAAAAACAACACAGTCTCAGGGTTTCTTGAGAAGCTGGTT
This sequence comes from Bacteroidota bacterium, assembly GCA_023393265.1. GTDB lineage: Bacteria > Bacteroidota > Bacteroidia > Bacteroidales > Prolixibacteraceae > Aquipluma. The sequence continues at coordinate 10,831 of JAEWME010000188.1, forward strand.
TATGGCAAATCGGCAGAACGTTTTGAAGACAAAATACCATTGTTTACTACGCTTGCCATTTCGTTAATTCTTGTCATCAGTACTTCTTTCAATATTGCATTTGGCCTGAAAACGGAAATCATTCTTTCGTCGGCTGTTGGTGTTGTTCTTTACTTTTCGCTTTTTCTTTTCGGGCGTCTGCTCGATAAAAAGAATACTTATTCCTGGCTGGTGAGTATCTTGTCACTGGTTTACCTCGATTATTTATGGTTGATTAATTATGGGTCACTAGGTCCAATTCTGGCTCTTTTTGTGGTTCTTTACGCTTTCCTGATCTTAGTTTTCAACCGGAAATTTTTTTTCCTGATTAGCATGGTCATTCTCGCTGACCTTATTATGCTATTCCTCTTTGAATTGAAATATCCGGATTTAATAGGAACATATCCCAGTAATCGGAGCCGGTTGTTCGATGTTTATATTGGCCTTATTTTTTGCCTGATGGTCATTTTTGCATTCATGGCAACTATTAAGAAAAACTACATTAGAGAGTACGAACGGGCCAAGATGTCCGATCGGCTGAAATCGGCTTTTGTTGCCAATTTGTCACACGAAATTCGTACGCCACTCAATGCAATTGTAGGGTTTTCGTCACTAATTTCCGACACAGATGTGCCGGAAGCCGATAAGAAAATGTATGAAGATCAGATCATCCGGAACAGTGATTATTTGCTGAATCTGATCGAAGACATCATCGACGTTTCAAAAATAGAATCCAACCAATTAACTGTGAAAGTCATCGAATTAAACATTGTTCCGGTTATTACCCGCGTAGTTCAGTCTTTTCAGTTAACCATTCCCCTGGATAAAAAGGTGAAAGTTGTAGCTGAATGTAAGTCGAACTCCGGGCAGATGATTGTGAAAGTTGACCAGTTACGGTTCGAGCAGATACTGCGTAACCTGCTTTCAAATGCTGTGAAGTTTACGGAGGAAGGGTATATCGAGGTAAGTTGCCAACGCGACGGCTCCTTTTATGTCTTCTCGGTGAAGGATACCGGTATTGGCATTCACATCGACCACCAGAAAATCATTTTCGACCGTTTCATGAAAATAGATAACAGCAAGCAACACTTGTATCGCGGCACGGGCATCGGCCTGTTTCTCTCCCGACAGTTAGTCGAAATGTTTGGCGGAAAAATTTGGGTCGAATCAGAAGTTGGGAAAGGGTCAAACTTCTATTTTACCATTCCCGTGTGAGCACCAAGTTGCGTAAGTTTTGAGTTTCCTGATGTTGCCTGAATAAAGCGGATGCAAAGTTCGTTGAAACGCACAGCTTGATCCAGGTTGCAGCAGTGCCCGGCATTCCGGATGATTTCGAGTTTCGAGTTCACCTGGTTTTTAACCAGGTTGCTGACCATCGGCAAAAACATGTGATCCGAATCGCCCATCAGGTAGAGCACCGGAGCCGAAGCTTCCCGACGGATAAAATCATTCAGGTTCGATTTAATTTCTCCTGTCATCTTCATCCATTTCCTGAATTCTTTTTCGCCCAGTTTGATGGCCTCCTGAATGAACACGTTTCTCGATTCTCGATGGCGTTTATAAGGCATCAAAATTAGGGCATTGAGTTTATATAACCACATGTAAGGCAAAACCGTATTCAGTATTTTAGCCGTTCCAATCAACACTTTGATGGTTTTATTGAATTGAATGACGGCTCCGCCAAGTACAATCGACTCAGCTCTGCCAGGAGCCAGTTTGTCGATTGCCCTGATGACAATACAACCCAGCGAGATACCCACAAAATGTGCCTTCAAAATACTCAGTTGGTTCATGATTCTGACCACATCGAGTGCAACATCATCGAGCGAATAATCGGCATCGTCGCCGCTCTCTGGCTTCGATTTGCCATGCCCGCGCAAATCTATCAGTAAAACATTGAAGTGTTTTCTGAATTCTTTCAGTTGGCGAAACCAAACCACATTGCTGCCACCGGCACCATGAATAAACACAACCCAGGTGTCCGTTTCGGGGCGTACAAACTGACGGTAATAAATCATCGGTGAAGAAAATTATTGAGGCAAAAGAAAAGACGCCGGGAAGGGCGCCTTTTCTTTGAAAGAATATTTTTGACTATCCGCCGAAGTCGTCGAACAGAATATTTTCGTTTGGAACTCCCAAATCGTACAGCATTTTATTCACAGCGCTGTTCATCATGGGCGGTCCGCAAAGGTAGTAGTCAATTTCTTCCGGTTCTTCGTGCTTACTCAGATACTGATCGTAGATCACCTGGTGGATGAAGCCTTTGTGGCCGGTCCAGTTATCTTCTGGTTGCGGGTCGGAAAGCGCCAGGTTGAAGCTGAAATTCGGGAAGTTTTCCTGAATGTGCATGAATTCTTCGTAGTAGAATACTTCTCTCCACGAGCGGGCTCCGTACCAGAAAGTCACTTTCTTTTTGGATTCCTTCACGGTATGGAACAAGTGGAACAGGTGAGAACGCATCGGAGCCATTCCGGCGCCACCACCGATAAACATCATTTCATTGTCGTTGTCTTTCAGGAAGAATTCTCCGTAGGGACCCGAAACGGTGACTTTATCGCCCGGTTTGCGCGAGAAAATATATGAAGAACAAATACCAGGATTTATCTTCTGGAAACCACCGTTGACGCGGTCGAACGGAGGTGTTGCGATACGGATATTCAGCATCACGATGTTTCCTTCTGCGGGGTGGTTGGCCATTGAATAGGCGCGGAACGTCGGTTCCGGATTTTTCATCTGGAGGTTGAACATGCCATAGCGTTCCCATTCGGGGCGATATTCGTCGCCGATCACCATGTCTTTGAAATCGACATTGATCGCCGGAACGTCAATCTGAATATAACCACCTGATTTGAAGTTGAGGTTTTCTCCTTCGGGAAGCCTAACCACAAATTCTTTAATATAGGTGGCAACGTTGTTGTTTGAAACCACTTCGCATTCCCACTTTTTGACGCCCAGTACGTGCTCCGGCACCTTGATTTTCATGTCTTCGCGCACTTTCACCTGGCAGCCTAAGCGCCAGTTGTCCTGCTGTTCTTTCCGGGTAAAATGGTCGGTCTCAGTTGCAAGGATTGAGCCACCACCGTCGATAACCTGGCAACGGCATTGTGCGCAGGTTCCGCCACCACCACAAGCTGATGGAAGGAAAATGCCATTTTCAGAAAGGGTTGATAAAAGCGAGGAGCCCGGATTCACTTCGACATCCTTCTCGCCATTGATATTGATTTTCACTTTGCCTGTAGCGGTAAGTCTCGCGCGGGCAAATAATAAGGTCGCAACCAGGGCCAACACAATAACCAGAAAGGCGATAATGCTGGCGATTATAACAAAGGTAACTGATCCTAATATCATCGGAGTTGAATTTTAGTAGTATTAAATTTTGATTCCCAGGAAGCTCATAAAAGCAATCCCCATTAAGCCGGTCACAATAAAAGTAATTCCAATTCCCCTTAACGGCGCTGGTATTTGGTTGTATTTCATCTTTTCTCGTATAGCAGCCAGCGAAACGATGGCCAATGCCCAACCGATACCTGAGCCAAGTCCCCAGGCAAAAACATCACTGATATTTTTGTAATCACGCTGTTCCATGAAAAGCGAGCCTCCAAGTATGGCGCAGTTCACAGCGATCAGTGGAAGGAAAATACCCAGCGAGTTGTAAAGTGCCGGTGAGAATTTTTCGACGATCATTTCAACCAACTGAACCATTGCTGCAATGGTGGCAATGTAAACCATAAAGCTCAGGAAAGAAAGATCAACTTCTTTAAAGCTTTCACCAAGCCAAGCCAATGCGCCGGGTTTCATCACATATTTCAATAACAGGTAGTTGACCGGAACAGTAATGATCTGAACGAAAACAACAGCAACTCCTAATCCAATTGATGTTTTGACAGTCTTCGAAACCGCCAGGTATGAACACATACCCAGGAAGAAGGCGAAGATCATATTGTCGATGAAAATCGACCGGATAACTATATTAAAAAATTCTTGCATGATCAGTAGTGTTTAGGAATTAATCTTTTTCAATCAGTTCTTTATTGAAGCTTCGCTGTATCCAAATAATCACTCCGACGAGGATCAATGCAGCAGTTGGCATAATCATCATCCCGTTGTTGATGTAACCAGCGTCGAAGAACGATTGCGGAATTACTTTAAAGCCAAGTACTTCTCCTGAACCAAAAAGCTCGCGGATTAATCCGACAACAATCAGGATCATGGCGTATCCAAGCCCGTTGCCGACACCATCGACGAACGAAGGCCATGGTTTATTTCCCATAGCAAATGCTTCGAGACGACCCATGATGATACAGTTGGTGATGATCAATCCTACATATACCGAAAGCTGTTTGCTCACGTCGTAAACAAAAGCCCGCAACACCTGGTCAACCAGGATTACCATCGAAGCAACCACAACCAACTGAACAATGATTCGGATGCGTGGAGGAATATAGTTTCTCATCGCTGAAATCACCAGGTTCGATACGGCAGTAACTACCATCACCGACAAACCCATTACAATGGCTGGTTTCAGTTTAACTGTAACAGCCAGTGCCGAACAAATGCCCAGAATCTGCACCGTCACCGGGTTCTGTAGATTCAGTGGCGTTGACAGCAGTTTGAAGTTTTTTGAAGAAAATATGCTCATTGCTATCGGATATTAATGACGGTTTTGAATAAAGTATGTTTTGTACTGAACCAGGCAGGAGTCGAGCATTGCCTCAAGACCTTTTGAAGTAATTGTGCCTCCTGAAATAGCATCCACCGCATGTGGATTGTCTTTTGGCGCACCGCCTTTCAGAACTTGAATTGAAACAAAACTGGTTGAATCCTTAAATAGCGTTTTGCCTGAAAACGGTGTCTGGAAAGCAGGCGTAGCGATTTCAGCACCCAATCCGGGGGTTTCGCCCTGGTGGTCGAAAATAACACCATAAACTGTGTTCATGTCGGGTTCAACCGAGACATAGCCCCAAATTGGTCCCCAAAGACCTTTACCTCTGACCGGCAAAACGTAAGCATTCGACTGGTTGTCAAGCGTTCCAACAAATACCGGGAGTAAACGCTGCGCAGCCGGTTTTTCGAGTTCGGCTTTCAGATCCACAGCAAAAGCATCAACGCCTTCCTGCTTTTCGCCCTTGTTGTTCACCGCATAGCTGTCGGTGATGTATTTGGCATACAGGTCAACGGCGTCTTTGGGTGTTGAGTTGATGTGCAATGAAGCCAGAATATTCTGTTTCTTTTCCACCTCGATATTTTTATCCTGAAACGGTTTCAACTGCAATGCGGCCATCGACAGAAGCAATGCCACAAGTACAACCATCACCGTCGAAAAGATAAATATGTATGTATTGCTAAAATTTTTCATTGTATTCCGTTTTAGGCGTTTGCTTTTAATTTGGCTCTTTTCAGTCTGCCTTTGATGTGGCTGTTCACAACGAAGTAGTCGATCAGGGGTGCCCACACGTTCATCAGCAGGATGGCGAGCATCATTCCTTCAGGATAAGCCGGGTTGAAAACACGGATCATCACAGCCAAAGCACCGATCATGAATCCATAAATCCACTTGCCTTTTTCGGTGTGCGAAGCAGTCACAGGATCGGTGGCCATAAATACGGCTCCAAATGCAAAACCGCCCATCACCAGATGATAGTATGCGGGAAGCGCCATGTAATCGTTCAGTGGGAAAAGGTTGCAGAGGAACCCGACACCAAGCGCACCAAGTACAACCGAAAGCATGATTTTCCAGCTTCCAATGCCGGTGAAGATCAAAATGGCGGCGCCAATCAGCACTGCCAAAGTGGAAGTTTCACCAACTGATCCGGGAATGAAACCCATAAACATGTCGCCGAACGAAGCCATCTTCGAAGCAGCGCCCTGTGCTACCTGTGCAAGTGGTGTTGCGCCCGAGAAACCGTCGATGGCGGCTTGATTGGGTAAGTCGTAAACCCAAACGGCGTCGCCAGACATTTGAGATGGATAGGCAAAGAACAGGAATGCGCGGGCAATCAGTGCCACGTTCATGATGTTATAACCGGTTCCGCCAAAAATTTCTTTTCCGAAGACTACTGCAAAAGCAACAGCCAGCGCAACCATCCACAGCGGGATGTTGACCGGAAGAATCAGCGGGATCAGGATTCCGGTTACCAAAAAACCTTCGTTTACTTCGTGTCCGCGAATCTGGGCAGCAATAAATTCAATTCCAAGTCCAACCACATACGAAACAATGATGATCGGAAGCAACTTCAGGAAACCGAAAAAGAAGTTTTCAAGGATTCCGCGTTCAACTCCGAATGCCAGTCCGTTCTGATAGCCGATGTTCCAGCTTCCGAAAAGAAGCGCCGGAATAAGGGCCACAATCACTACGGTCATGGTTCTTTTCAAATCGATGGCATCGTGAATGTGTGAGCCTGATTTGGAAGTATGATTGGGGGTAAAAAGGAAGGTCTCAATAGCGCCAAAGGTTGATCCCAGTTTGGCCAGCTTTCCACCTTTCTGAAAAAGTGGCTTCTTATTGTCTAAAAATTTTCTGAGTGATTTCATCTATCTCGAATGACTTTAATTTTCAATTAATTACCCAGTTCTTTAATCATCAGGTTGATGCCATCGCGCAAAATGCGCTGAACCTCAATCTTCGATGTACATACATATTCGCACAAAGCCATGTCTTCTTCGATCACGTCGTAGATTCCCAACTGCTCCATCTTGTCGATGTCTTCGGCAATGATGGCTTTCATCAGGAAAACCGGAAAAATGTTCATCGGGAGCACTTTGTCATATTGGCCGGTCATTACATAAGCTCGTTCCTCACCATTCAGGTTGGCATCGGCGACATAAGTTTTCTTCGGCATCAGCCACGAAAAATAGGATTTCGATAAGCTGAATTTATTGAAGCGTGGCATGGCCCAGCCGAGGAATTCGTAATAGTCGCCTTCGGGAATAACCGTAATCTGGTTATCATAGAAGCTCATAAAATCATCCTCTTCAACATGTTGGCCTGTCAGTACATTTCCTGAAATGAAACGCTCGTGGCCGGCTTTTTTTGTCGTGCTTTTTAATAAGCCTGAAAGATTGGTTCCGAGTAAAGCCTTGTAGTATTTTGGCGCTGAAACTTCTGAACCCGCCAGTGCAATGATTTTGGTGAAGTCGGCTTTGCCGGTTTCGAAAAGCCGTCCGATGAGCGCCACATCCTGTGCATTGATTGTCCAGATAATCTCTCCTTTTGCCAGCGGACTGATCTGGTGAATCTGGACGCCTACGTTTCCTGCCGGGTGCGGACCGTTGTATTGCGTAATTTCAATATTTTTAATTCCTGAAAAGAACCCGTTTGCCTGTTCGGGTTTGATGCCAACATGAATTTTTCCGTCGGTGAGTTTTGCCAGCGCGTTAACACCGGTTTGAAAGGCCGATGTCTGGTCTTTCAGGATAAATTCATAATCGGGAGCCAAAGGTGCTGAGTCGAAGCCAGAAATAAAAATGTGCAATGGGTTGCCGTTGATTTTTGCAACAGTTCCGTAAGGACGCTGTTTCAAAAATGCCCACATTCCACTGTTTTTCAGTTGGTCTTTAATCTCTTCGCGCGAAAGTTTCGAGGGATCGGCTTTGCGGAATTCAAGCGATTCGTTTTTGCCGTTCGCCTTGATGACGATCTCCAGTACCTTTCTCCGTTCGCCTCTGTTGACAGACAACACCTCGCCACTGGTAGGAGCAGTAAATAAAATTTCGGGATTGTATTTATCGAAGAAAACGGGTTCGCCAGCTTTAACTTCCTGACCTGGTTTCACCAAAATTTTAGGGGTGAGACCGGGAAAATCTGTCGGCTTCAGGGCGACCTTGTCTGCTTCGATCGAAGTTCCAAGAACCTTTTCGGCATCCCCTTTCAAACGGATGTTTAATCCACGTTTTAGATTGATAACCTTTGACATTAGTATTCCCTTGTATGGTTAATAATTAGGATGGCAAAAGTAAAGAATTTAAAATCTTTTCACAATCTTTGTTTGGCAAACTTGGGCGGTTTGAAATAATCGGAGCCTTCCTGACGTTTGATATAAATCAACTCCGATGTTGGTCTTTAAATTTCAGGTTGCATTTGCAACTTTTTGTAAAAAATCAGGCGTGCAATGAATCATAAAAATGCTTTTTTCTTCACCTTTTTGCATATTATTTTAACGTTAAATTCCCCGGCCTCCCCAAATGCTGATCAGTTTTATTATCAGAATGCCGTTTACCACGACGAGATCAAGTCTGTTCAGCTTTTCAGAGAAGGGAATGAGTTGTCGAACCCCGTAATTGAATTAAGCAGTGATGCCACTTTGGTGCTTAAATTTGACGATCTTTCGGAAGATGCAAAAGACTATTCGTACACACTGATACACTGCGACGAAAACTGGAATGAATCGTATCTTCAGCAAAGCGAATATTTGGAAGGATTTCCGGATAATCCGATCAGCGATTATGCCCTCAGTTTCAATACAACCATCAAGTACGTCAACTACCAGTTGCGAATTCCAAACGAAGATTGCAAGCCAAAATATTCGGGCAATTATGCCCTGGTTGTTTTCGAGGATAAAAACCGCGAGAATCTGGTGCTGATCCAGCGCTTTTATGTTGTCGAACCACTGGTTCGGATCGACGGGCAGGTTAAAAAAGCGACATTCGACCCTTTCAATGGCGAAAATCAGGAAGTAGATTTTAAATTGACCAATCAGCAACTCCGGATTTTAAATCCTTCGGAAGACATTAAGGTTGTGCTGATGCAAAACCGGCGATGGGACAATGCCGTGCGAAACCTGAAGCCCAGTTCTATTCAGGATAATGTTTTTACGTACGACTACAGCAAAGAGAATGTTTTCCCGGGCGGAAACGAATTCCGGTATTTCGATATCCGGACCAAACGGTACAATGGCGAAAATGTCGATCGTATCCAGTTTATCAGGCCGTATTATCATGTCAGTTTGCTGCCTGATGGCGTCCGCAAAAACAAAGACTACCGCCTTTACAAAGAGATGAATGGCAACTTCGTCATCGAAAGCCAGGACCGGGTGACCGATTACGACACGGAGTGCGATTACATGTTTGTGCATTTCTTTTTGCCGCTGGAAAGTCAACTGACTGGTGGAACGGTGAACGTTTTTGGTGCGCTGACTGGCTGGAATGTTAACAAATCGAACGAGATGCATTGGAGTTACGAGAATGCCGGCTACGAATTATCCATGTTGCTCAAACAGGGATATTATAATTTCGAGTATGTGTATGTGCCGGCTGGTGCAAAAAAAGCCGATGCCGAAAACCTGGAAGGGTCATTTTTTGTAACCGAAAACGAATATGAGATTTTTGTTTATTACCGCGATGTAGCAAGCCGGTATGTGAGGTTGGTTGGCTTCCAGCTTATCAATTCAGCAGTGAAAAATTAGTCGGGCTTCTCCTTCCTGAAATACGCCAATGATTCAGGATAATACGGAAATAACTTTATAGAAAATGCGGAGGAATCACAACCTGAAAATGCCGGGATTACCGATTCTTAACGAACGATTTTGAGTGGACTTTCTTCGCGTACGAATGGAATTGTGAAAGAGAAAACAGATCCGACGCCAACTTTCGAGTTAACCTCTAATTGGCCGCCAAGCAGGCGGACATAATGCTGGGCGATAGAAAGGCCAAGCCCGGTGCCTTCGTATGCACGAATTGTCCGGTTGTCGAGTTGATGGAAACGTTCGAAAATCTTTTCCCAGTCGCTTTCGGCAATACCAATTCCGGTGTCACGCACAAAGAAACGAACCATGTTCACTTCAAGCTTGTACCCAAATTCAACTTCGCCACGCTCGGTAAACTTAATCCCATTATCGATCATTTTCTGCAGCACCGATTCCAGCAAAACGGGATCGGTAGTAACCGCAAATTTTGGGTTCGAGTTTTCGCAACTAACTTTCAGGACCACTTCTTTTTTGTCTTCCACCTCGTAGCTGAATTCTCTGTAAAGCGCGACCATCAAATCATTCACTTTACAGAGTCCTTTCTTCACCACGAGCGTGTTGCTTTCAATTTTTGAAAGGCTGATCATGTCGTTGATCAGGTTAAGCAAAAGTTTGCCATTCGAGATAATGATTTCGACAAATTTGCTTTTCTCATCGTCGTCAAAGTCGGGCGAACCAACCATTTTGGAGAAGCCAATGATGGCATTCATCGGGGTGCGTATCTCGTGCGAAATGTTGGCGAGGAAAGCAGTTTTCAGCCTGTCAGATTCTTCTGCTTTTATTTTCGCTTCTTCCATCTGAATTTCGGCAAGTTTGCGCTTGGTAATGTCGCGTGCCAATGATATGACTGAGCTGTCGTTCAGGCGGACAATGCGCATCTCGAATAAAGCTGAAGTATTTTCCATGTCGAGCGAGTATTCGATGGTTTCAATGGAGTCGAACTCGATACAATTCTGGATGCACTGGTAAATTTTGTTCGACATTTTTTCGGAGAAGCCCACTTCAAAAATAGAATTGCCAATAATGTCTTCTGGTTTGATTTTCAGTCCTTCCGAAGCTTTAAATACGAAGTCGACATAAATCCCTTCTTTGTCGATGATGAAAAATAAATCGGGAATTGCTTCGAGCAAAACCTGGTAGCGCTGCTTGTTTTCTTCCAATTCAACGATTTTTTTCTGAAGCAGCGAAACATCGGAGAAAAGCGTTATGATCAGGTCGTTGGATATTTTAAAAGAGTCTGCCTCGAAATAGCGGTTCAGGTGGTCGAGGTAGAAAGAAAAATGAGAGTTTTTCGATTTCAGGTAATAGCCGTTCCAGTCGAAGGTTCCCCTGAAAATTTTGGGTAAAACAACATCGGCCGATTGATCTTTCAATTCTCTGGAAGTAATTTTAAACAGCCTTTCGAATGCCATATTTGTGCGACGGACGACCAGATGGGTTGGTGTGTCAAATTCGTCGCGTGCAATTTCGAGCAGCATCATTCCCTGCGGTAAATTCCTGACCCCTTGTGTGACCATGTTTTCATTGTCGAGCAGTTTTTCGCTTAAATGGTCAATGGTGTTTTGGGCATTTAACGCCGCAAACATGGCAAGTCCAAAAAAGGCAGTAAGCGTGATCAGTGGATTGAGGGCAAATGTTTCACTTTCCCATTTTAACTCGAAACTCTGGCCAATATATCCTGATAAATAAAAATGAAGCAAAAGCGTGGTCGCGGAAAGTCCGTAGAAAATCGGAAGGTCTTTTTTGTTGTCACCAAAAATCAGGAAAAAAAACAGAAAAGGAATCAATGTCCAGAGCGTATGCGAGATGGTTTGTCCGTTTGGAAAAATGGCGAACGAATTCGATATAAAAAAGAAATAGGGAATAAAAGGCACGAGATGAAAAATGCGGATTGCCCAGCTTATCCGAACATTCAGTAATCCATAAAGTGACAGTCCAAAAATAATCAAGATGGAGACATCTCCGGGGAGGCATTCATCCATCGATGAGCCCGACATGTCTTTGATAAACAGCACCAATCCGAGAAATAAACCGATCAGGATAAATGCATAAAGACCCAGAATTTTCAGGACATCTCCTCTGGTTTCGGTGTGATAGTGGCCGGCTAACGACTTTTTAAGTGATTCAAGCATGAATGTGCTTCAAAATTCGATTTACGAGGGACTAAATATAGTAAAATTTGATAATTGCAAACGGATGGCATTTTATGTTGAAAATTGAAAGGTGATATTTATTAGGATTTAAGCTATCCTGAAAATATAGCTTTGCAGAAATTGGAATACATCAATAAAAAATAAGGAATAAAATCATGTCGATAGGTTTTTTTAATATTCCGGATGTGAAGAATGAGCCGGTCAAAAGTTATGCACCAGGTTCCCCGGAAAGAAAAGAATTACAAAAGATGCTGGCCGAATTACGTTCGGTAGAAGTTGATATCCCAATGGTAATTGGAGGGAACGAGGTTACAACTGACAGGAGAGTCCGGATTTTTCCTCCGCATGAAATTAAACACACGCTTGGATATTATTACCAGGGCGACGCCTCTCATGTTCAGATGGCCATTGATGCAGCCATGCTGGCTAAAGAAAAATGGAATGCCATGTCGTGGCAGCACCGTGCCGCCATTTTCCTGAAAGCCGCCGATTTGCTGGCTGGGCCTTACCGTGCCAAAATGAATGCAGCGACCATGCTCGGTCAGTCGAAAAATGCTTTTCAGGCGGAAATTGACGCTGCTTGCGAGTTGGCAGATTTTTTCCGGTTTGGTGTTCGCTGCGTAACCGATATTTACAAAATGCAGCCAGAGTCGGCTCCCGGAATCTGGAATTACAATGAATTCCGTGCGTTGGAGGGATTTGTTTTTGCCCTGACGCCGTTCAATTTTACCTCGATTGCTGGAAACCTGCCCGCAGCCCCGGCCATGTTGGGGAATGTGGTTGTTTGGAAACCTTCGAAAACAGCCATTTATTCGGCCGGGGTAATCATGGAAATTTTCCGTGAAGCCGGACTGCCCGATGGTGTTATCAACCTCGTTTTTGCAGGTGGCCCAACGGCCGCAGACGTCGTTCTTCAGTCGCCCGATTTTGCAGGGATTCATTTCACCGGATCAACCGGCGTTTTCCAAAGCATCTGGAAAACCATCGGTGAAAATATTTATAAGTACAAATCGTATCCGCGCATCGTGGGCGAAACCGGTGGTAAAGACTTTGTTTTTGCCGACCCGACAGCCGATCCTCAATCGGTGGCAATTGCACTGCTGCGTGGCGCTTTCGAATACCAGGGACAGAAATGTTCAGCAGCTTCCCGTGCTTACATTCCGCAGAGTATATGGGATGAAGTGCGCGAGCGACTTGGCAGGGAACTGGCAACTGTAAAAATGGGCCCGCCCGAAGATTTTACCAATTTTGTGAATGCAGTGATCGACGAAGCTTCGTTCGACAAGCTAAGCAGCTTCATCGAAGGCGCCCGCAAAGACGCTGATGCCGAAGTTCTTTTCGGCGGAAAATGCGATAAATCGGTTGGCTATTTCATCGAGCCAACGGTGATTTTGGCTAAAAAGCCCGACTATATTACGATGGTTGAAGAATTGTTTGGACCAGTGCTCACAATTTTCGTTTATGAAGATGAAGACCTCGACAAAACACTTGACATTCTGGACAAAACTTCGATTTACGCGCTGACCGGAGCCATTTTCTCGCAGGACCGTTATAACATCGAAAAAATGACGAAGCGTCTGGAGAACTCGGCTGGCAACTTCTATATCAACGACAAGCCGACGGGAGCTGTGGTTGGTCAGCAGCCATTTGGCGGTGCACGTGGATCGGGCACCAACGACAAAGCCGGTTCGATCTTCAACTTCCTGCGCTGGACGTCAATCCGGACGATTAAGGAAAATTTCGTGTCACCAAAAAATTATACGTATCCGAACTTCCAACCTGATCAGGAATAGTGAGGACGAATTTTAAAGAAAAGGAGATGATTTTTTTCACCTCCTTTTTTTTGTGCCCGGAAAATTCTACTTTTGTTCAAAATCAGTGCGATGAACGCCAAAGAATTAGCCATTAAAATACTTTCTCCTATTTTTAGCAAGTACCTCATTGCCTTTGTGGCTTTTGTGGTCTGGATTGTATTTTTCGACGATAACAATTTGCGCCAACATCAGCAAAACCTGAAGGAACTGGCCATGCTTCAGGAGCAGGTTAATTTTTACAAGCAGAAAATAGAGGCCGACAAACGTAAACTCTACGAACTTCAGACCAACGACGAAAACCTCGAAAAATTTGCCCGCGAGCAGTTTTTTATGAAAAAGGCTGACGAGGATATTTTTGTGATAGTGGAGGAGAAATGAGAATTTCTGATGGTTTAATCCTTATTTTGTTCTTTTAGCAGGGTTTTAACCTGTTCGGTTTTGTCGCTTTTCGCATCTGTTAATTCCCTATTATTCAATTTTTTCTGACTGTTTTTTAGTCGAAATGAAAAAATTCTTTGATTGCTTTCAGAGAATTGTTATATTTCTAAAGCAAAGTTCGACAGATGAAACTGAATACAAACATATTCCGGATCGAAACCAACCACGTTGCACCCCAGCAGGGTCACGTTCTGATTGCCGAACCTTTTTTGGCCGGAAGCTATTTCAACCGTTCCATCATAATTTTGGCATCCTGCTCCGAAGAAGGTGCCGTTGGTTTTATCCTGAATAAAAAAGTCGATTTTCCGGTAGAAGATTTGTTTGTCGATTTTCCTGACTTCGACGCGGAGATACACATTGGCGGACCGGTTGGCACCGATTCAATTTATTTTATTCACAGTTTGGGAGATACGATTCCCGGCAGTAAACTGATAAAAGAAAACCTTTATTGGGGCGGCAATTTTGATGTGCTCAAACTGAAAATTAAACTCGGATTGGTAGAATCGCACCAGGTTCGCTTTTTTCTGGGCTATTCGGGTTGGGATGCCGGTCAGCTCGATGAGGAAATCATGGAAAATTCGTGGCTGGTTGCTGATATTCCGCAAGCCGATCTGATGACTGCCGACGAAGACGAAATGTGGGTCGAATCGGTGAAAGCGATGGGCGGCAAATACTCGCTTTGGGAAAATTTTCCTGAAAATCCTTCGCTTAACTAACAGCAAGTTGTCCGAAAAGGCTTTGCACTTTTTTGATGATGGTGTTGAAATACCTTTTCCCTGAATAACCGGCCACCCAGCGGATTCCATCAACTGAATTTACCAGCATAATTTCTTCTGCGTTTTCCAAATCGGCGACGCTAATGCCTTCGTTATAGGTAATCTCCATTTTCATTTGCCTGAAAATCTTTACCATAACCGAACGGGTTACATCCAGGTATGCGCCGCACTCTCCGTTGGTAGCAATTACTTTGTTTCCTGAAATCAGGTAAATATTCGATTCCGGAGCTTCAATAATCAGGTCGTCAGTATTCATAATCAGCATTTCATCAATACCTTCCGGCTGTTGTGCCTGGGCCACTTTCCAAAATAATTCCGATCCTGTTGTCAGGTTTGAAAGTGCAGAAACTGGTTTTTGAATTTTATCGAAAACATCGACATATATTCCTTTTTCATTCAGCGTGTAATCCGCAAATTCCAATTTTTCCGGCTGAATGGAATAATGAACTTTAGCGTTGCTTTGCCAAACAGATACAGTGAGGCAAGCGCCCATGAAAAATTTGTTTTTGGTCAGGGTTCGGCTCATCTGCCGGAGTAAACCGGCGCCGCTTCTTTCCGTGAATTCAGGAAATTCGAGATTAAAAACAACAAGTTTCAGCTTGAGCATTTCAAGCGATTCAGTAAAAAAGGGGAAAGATGTCCTGACGGCCCTGAATTTCTCCGTGAGGCGCAGGCTTTGAACATCGTTCAGTCCGAGCCTGAATTCTTCGGTTGGAACAAATGCTCCGTCATGCAATATGTATTTACCGGCACTCATCCAATCAGGAACGAAATAAAAGGTTGCATGTTTTGGTTGGCATTAATTCGTATGGCACCAACTCCAGCTAGTTTTGCCGCTTCCATGTCGCTTTCGCTGTCGCCGATCATAAACGACTTTTTGCTGTCGATCTGGTATTTGGCCATCAACTTGTCGAGCATCAGCGGCGATGGTTTTCGGCAAAGGCATTTTTCAATCTCCGGATGATGCGGACAATAAGCAATATCAACAATGTGAATGCCTTTCGATTCAAATATCCTGATTAGTTGGTAGTGAAGACTTTCGGTGTCTTCCCGCGAGTAAAGTCCTTTGGCAATTCCGCCCTGGTTACTTACAATGAAAAGAGAAAATCCGGCTTTTGCAAGCTGCAACAGGTTTTCCGGTACACCATCAATCAAGTTCATTTGTTCAGTTTTCCAGATGTAGTAATGGTCGTGGTTGTTGATCAAAACTCCGTCGCGGTCCAGAAAAATGGCTTTTTCAATCATAACAGCCTGAAAAGTTTATCGAGGAAAAGTTCGAACAGGTCGGGATTGAGCAAAACCGGAAAGATGAAACCGTACAAAGCGCCAAGAAAATGAGCGTCGTGCGCCACATTGTCGCTTTTTTTATGGCTCATCTGATACGAGTAGACCAGGTACAAAACAGCAAACACGATTCCCGGAATGGGTAAAATTCCGAAGAAGTAAATCATATTCCACGGATCGAAAAAAATGGAAGCGAATAATACCCCGGAAACCGCTCCGGAAGCTCCCACCGCGTTGTAGAAATAATTGTTGTAGTACTTGATCATGGCATAAATGTTCGAAGCAAGGATGCCGCCAAAGTACAGCAACAGGTAATAAACCAGTGCTTTATCGCCAAAGTACGACTTGAAGTAAACCTCGATGGCGCTACCAAAAGAATACAAAACAATCATGTTTACAATGAGGTGTTCCCAGTTTGCGTGCACAAAAGCATGGGTGATCAGGCGGTGAAACTCGTGGTTGTGGTAAATTTTGCTGGCATTGAACTGTAGTTTGCCCAGCAGGCTTTCTGAATTGAAAGCGGTCCACGAAACGGCAACGGTTATGGCTATCAAAATAAGCGTCATGCGTTGGTTGGATTAATGCAGTATTCTGTAAATCATTTCTTTCTGAAGGTCAGCCGGCGACGTGGAAACGTTTCCAAAACCTTTTGCCTTCATATCGTATTCGCGCAGTATGGCGACAATCTCGACCAATTTTTTGATGTTGTAGTTTTTAGCGGCCTGAATATAGTCTTTTACAAAAAACGGGTGAACACCCAAAACCGAGGCGGCGTTGTTTTGAGATTTGTCTTCCAGAAAGTGGTAATTCAGGATTTTGGTGAAATAGGTAAAGAGCGAAGAGATAACCTGTGGTGGCGTATTTCCCGAATTATTCGATCCGAAATAATTAATAATCCGGTTCGCTTTCAGCAGATCGCGCTGGCCAAGTGCATTCTGAAGCTCGAAAACATTAAATTCCTTACTGATCCCAATGTTTTTTTCTATTTGATCAGGCGTAATCTGTGAACCGGCAGGCAGCGAGATGACAAGCTTGTCAAGTTCATTGGCCACCTTACTCAAGTCGGTGCCCAGGTATTCAGCCATCATGGCCGAGGCCTGTGGTGAAATGGTGTAATTTTGCCCTTTCAGGTACGAACTGATCCAAGCAGGTAGCTGATTGTCGTAGATTTTCTTCGACTCAAATAATACACCTTTCTGATCGAGCAACTTGGTGAAAGTCTTGCGTTTGTCGAGTGTTTTATATTTGTAGTTGATAACCAGTACCGTCGAATTCAGCGGATTTTTCACGTACGTTTCCAAATCCTCAATTTTCCTGATATTTTGGGCCTCGCGGACAATGATTACCTGGTAATTTGCCATCATCGGGAAACGCCGGGCATTGTTGATGATGGTCTCGGGCTCCAGATCTTTTCCGTACAAAACCGTTTGGTTGAATCCTTTTTCAGCTTCGGTGAGGACATTGTCGGCAATGTAATCGCTGATTTTGTCGATGAAATATGATTCTTCCCCCATCAGGAAATAAATGGGATGGTAGATTTTCTTCTGCAGGTTACTGATTATCTCTTCAAAAGTCATTGTTAGCCTGTCGGGTTAAAATTTCAGATGTTTAACCGATTCTCCGTTATTCTTGATTTCAAGCAGGGCTTCGATTCCTGTGTCGATATGCTCGTGCACATAATTGTTGGTTACAACCTTGTCACTGGCTTCGGTTTTTACGCCGGTCGAAATCATGGGTTGGTCCGAAACCAAAAGCAAAGCTCCTGAAGGAATCTGGTTATAGAAACCTACCGTGAAAATTGTGGCCGTCTCCATGTCGATGGCCATTGCCCGCGATTTTTCGAGGTATTTTTTGAAGCGCTCGTCATATTCCCAAACCCGCTTGTTGGTGGTGTAAACCACGCCGGTCCAATAGTCGCGGTTGCGGGTCCTGATAATGTGCGACACGGCACGCTGTAGGTTAAATGCCGGAAGTGCTGGTATTTCAGGCGGAAGATAGTCGTTGCTTGTACCATCGCTCCGGATGGCTGCAATGGGTAAAATAAAGTCGCCCAATTGATTTTTAGGTTTTAAGCCGCCGCATTTTCCGAGGAAAAGGACAGCTTTCGGGTGAATAGCGCTTAGCAAATCCATGATGGTGGCGGCATTTGGGCTGCCCATTCCGAAGTTGATAATGGTAATTCCCTCAGCCGAAGCATTGGGCATATTCTTGTCTTCGCCAACCACCGGAACCCCAAATCGCTGAGCAAACATCTCAACATACAGGCTGAAATTGGTCAGCAAAATATACTTTCCAAAATCTTCCAGCGCCCGCCCTGTGTACCTCGGAAGCCAGTTTTCTACGATTTCTTCTTTTGTTTTCATAAAAAGTGACTAAAGTTCGGAGTCCGAAGTGCCTAAAGTTATCAGCCTTTTTTACTTTAGGCACTTCGAACTCCAGGCACTTCGAACTTTTGTCTATTTTTACAAAAATACAAACTTTGTTGGCTTCATCATGCAAAAATTGAATTTGCCCGAATATTCTTTCCGGATAAAAAATGAGAATGGCAAAACCTTCATTTTCGATAACCTGCGTAAGAAATTTGTGCGTTTGACTCCTGAAGAATGGGTTCGGCAAAATTTTGTGCAGTTCCTGATTTCGGAGAAAAACTATTCGGCGCCACTGATGGCCATTGAGGCTGGGGTAATTGTCAACAACAATCCGCAACGGGCCGATTTGGTGGTGTACGACCGAAAAGGGTTGCCCGCTTTGGTGGCCGAGTTTAAAGCTCCTGAAGTAAAAATCAGTCAGCAAACGTTCGATCAGATTGTTCGTTACAACATGCAGTTGAAAGTCGGTCACCTCATCGTGAGCAACGGATTGGGGCATTATTGCTGTTCCATCAATTATTCTGAAAACAGCTATGCTTTTCTTCCAGATATTCCTGATTTTGCTTCGATCGTTTAGTCTCGCTATCCTTCCTTTTTCAATACATTTTCCATTCGGGCCAGCGCCAGATCGAAATTTGAAGTGATGTTTCCCGGACCGAGCATTTCGCTAATACCGCTTTTTTCGAGTTCAAGCAAAACTTCCGGTTGTACGCCTGAAAGAATGATGTGGATGCGGCGCGATTTCAGGTCTTTAATGGTCTGTTTCAGGTTGCGGATCCCGGTGCCGTCGATAAACGGAACATGCCGCATTCTGATGATCACCACTTTGGAAGTGTGGCTAATGTCTTTCAAAGTTTCTTCGTAGCGGCGGGCAGCAGCAAAAAAGAATGGCCCGCTGATTTCAAAGATTTCTACTCCTTTGGGTATGTCGGCATAGTTTTCGAGCGAGTCCGATTCGTCTTCCATTGATACAACTTTACTGAGGCTCGACATACGCTGCATAAAAAGCAATGATGATAGTACAACACCGACTTCAATGGCAACGGTTAAGTCGATAAATACGGTCAGGATGAAGGTGCTGAGCAAGATGAATATATCGTATTTGTGACCTTTCAGGATGGAGAAGAAGGACTTCATCTCGCTCATGTTGTACGAAACCACGATCAGAATTCCGGCCAGACAAGGCATAGGTATGAGCATCGCCCATTTTCCGAAGAATAACATGATTAGTAAAAGTGTGATCGCATGGATTATTCCGGCAATTGGGGTGCGTCCGTTGTTTTTGATGTTTGTGGCGGTGCGCGCAATGGCTCCGGTAGCGGGAATGCCGCCGAAAAACGGCGTGACAATATTGGCAATTCCCTGGGCAATCAGTTCTGTGTTGGAGCGGTGATTGGAACTGATCATACCGTCGGCCACAACAGCCGAAAGCAGCGATTCGATGGCGCCAAGCAGGGCGATGGTTAGCGCCGGTTGCATATAGTGTCCCAACTGGTCGAGATGGACCGAAGGAATGGTGAAGGTGAAACTGTTTGGAATCGATCCGAATATTTTCTCGATGGTGTTTACTTCCACGCCAAAAATAGTTACAATCAACGTCATAACGATGATTGCGATGAATGAACCGGGGATTTTGGGGATGAACCTTCCTGAGAACACCGTGATGACAATGGTTCCGACAGTAATCAATACCGCCGCAGGATTGAAATTTTGTATTTGCTGAAAGTAAACTTCCCATTTGCCGATAAATTCAGCCGGAAGCTTGTCGATGGGCAATCCCATCGCATCTTTTATTTGTGTCGAGAAAATAACCAGGGCGATACCACTGGTGAACCCGACAATCAAAGGATGTGGAAAGAATTTCAGGATAGAACCCAGTCGTAAAAATCCAAATGCAATCAGCATCAACCCAGCCAGGATGGTGGAGATAATCAACCCGTCGATACCATAATTTTGGATGATTCCGTATACAATGACAATGAAAGCGCCTGTTGGTCCGCCAATCTGGACACGGCTTCCACCCAAAAGTGAGATCAGGAACCCGGCGATAACTGCAGTGATAATACCTTTGTCGGGCGACACGCCTGACGCAACAGCAAAGGCAATGGCCAGCGGCAATGCCACAATTCCGACGATAATTCCGGCGAAAACATCGTTTGTAAGGTTCTTAGTCAGCAACCCTTTTTTGAAGAGGCTCCACGTTTTTGGAAGAAAGACTGGTTCCATTTCGGTTTATGTTTTTGGAAGGTGCAAAGGTAGCCTCTTCGGCAAAGTAGTTATTCTTCAGCGGAAATTTTCTTTCGAATAATTTAATATCGGTAGCGTTCTTTTACAAAATCTTCTGAAACATCAGTTCGCTTTTCCAGCCCGATAAAGTCCGGCGCCAGTCCTTTTTGGTACCGGCAAGTTCAAATCCGGCTTTTTTAAACAGGTGAATACTGGCCAGGTTGTCTTCGCCGATGTTGGCAAACAGTTGGTGCAGCCGCAGGTAGTTGGCTGCATATTGGCAAAGTAGTTCAAGGGCATCTGAGGCATATCCGAGTTTTCTGTCTTTTTCGTCGTGAATCAGGATGCCAACCCCGGCCCTAAAGTGAAAAGGATCGAAATCGAAGAGATCGATGGCACCGACAGGCGTTCCGTCGGTCGTTTCAATAACCAGCCGCATTTGTTTGCTCTCATAAATGTCGCGGTTCGATTCTCGGATGTATTTGGCAAGTATAAATTTTGAAAATGGCTCGTACGTGTTGCTGATTTCCCATATTTCGGCATCATTTTCCCACTCGTACAAAAGGTCGATGTCTTCAGGCTCCAGCGCCCTGAACCTGATTTTTCCGTATTCAAGTTTCGGGTTATTCATGGTTATCCAATTTTACGCCAGCATTTTATAATGATTTCCAAGTCGTTTCTCACTTTGTAGTCTTTGGCATAAACTACATCCAGTTCGTCTTTCTTTTTCTCTGGAATAGATGCCGGGAAAAGCGAGGCAGGAGAAAGCACTCCTTTTTTTATCGCGGGAAGTTGTAGCTGATTTTTTCGGCAGTATCCAACCCAACTCAATTGTCCGGTAATAACACCAAATAAATTGACGAAAAAAGCTTTCTTTTTCTCCTGAAACCACACCAGCAATGGCGAAAGCAGCAGCAAAACAACCGAAGCTGTCAGGTCGAATAGCCGCTTGTTGTGCCGGTTGTTTTCCTTAGCCAGCGAATTGATGTGGACCACATATAAGTCGCCTGCGGTTGCAATTGAATTGCTTCCAATAATTGAGAGGCTTTCGGGAGCAGCAATTTTATAGTCAATGTTCAGGTCGTTCAGTTCGAGCATAATCCTGATGATTTCCTGCGATGGAATGTCTTCCGAAGAAAAAATCAGTTCGTCAATTTTGTTAATCCGAATGATGTCTTTCAATTGGGTCGTATTCCCCAGAAAATTGGGCCGGTGTTCGTTTTCGTCAGGAGAAACAAATCCGGCGGTTTCAATTTTCAATCCTGAACTTTCAATGAGTTCGCCAATCCGTTTCGACTCGGCATCGCGTGCAACGATAACCACCCGTTTTTGCTGACCAAGTTCTAGTTCAATGCCTGGCACACGTAGTTTTGACAGAATATAGCGGTAAGCGGGCAGCGCCACAAAAGCCCAGCCAGATCCCATCAACAATAGCGCGCGCGAGTAGCGCATCGTTTCGTCAACCAGCGAGTAGAAAACGAGGATTGCCAGCGTTCCCCAAAGTAGCCCTTTGAAAATGCGCGGGAATTTGATTTTCTTCCGGTATCCGCCTGCAATCCAGATACTAAATACCCAAAGCAACAGGTAGACAGGTACTGCAATGTGTAAATATTCAGGCGGATAATAACCTTTCTCGAATTTGTGGGTTTCCCAGTAGGGCAGAAGCAGTGCGAAACCGAAATAAATGGAAGTACCATCGAGTACCGGCAGAAATAGGGCCTTCGAAAAGCGGGCCGCCAGGGTTAGTAAAGCATGGAAGTAGATGGCGAGATTAATCAGGATCGAATAACGGCGCGCATTGCCTTTCGAAAAATGCTTTCCGGCGAAAATAATCATCGCGTTATAAAACACCTTCACATAATTGATGCTGCCTTTTTTTGTGCTTTCGCCTTTATAATGAATGATTGTCGTTTCGGGGAAATAATAATTTTTGTAGCCGCCAAGCGTGATGCGGTAGGATAGGTCGATGTCTTCGCCATACATAAAATAGTCTTCGTCGAGCAGCCCGACTTTGTCGAGCGTCGTTTTCCGGAGCAACATAAATGCTCCTGAAAGCACTTCCACCTCGTGAATCTGATTGTTGTCGAGGTAACCCAGATGATAGCGCGCAAAGCGTTTGGAGCGCGGAAAGAGTTTCGAGAAACCAAACATTTTCCAGAAAGCCACTTCGGGTGTTGGAAGTCCGCGTTTCGATTCGGGAAGAAAACGCCCTTTGCCGTCGATCATCTTTACGCCAAGCCCGCCTGCATCCGGCGTCTGGTCCATAAACCCGACAATTTTCGTAAAGCTGTCTTCTTCTACCACCGTATCGGGATTAAGCAACAAAATGTATTCGCCTTTTGCAATACGAATGGCTTGGTTGTTGGCTTTAGAGAAACCAGTATTTTCTTTGTTGCTGATAAGTGTTACATCGGGAAACCGCGATTCGATCATCTGGCAGGAGCCGTCAACCGAGTTATTGTCGACGACAATGATTTCTGCGCTGAGCTTCGACGCCGCTTTGCGGGCCGCATGAAGGCACTGCTCCAGGAAATATTTGACATTGTAGTTGACAATGATGACTGACAGCTTCATCCGTTACCTGATAATTGATTCTTCGAAATTGGTCCGGTTTACAATCGAACGGCCCAGTGTGACTTCATCGGTATATTCGAGCTCGTCGCCGATGGAAACGCCCCGTGCAAGTGTCGATATTTTGATGTTCGTGTTTCTCAGTTTCTTATAAATGTAAAAGTTGGTGGTGTCGCCTTCCATCGTTGTACTCAGCGCCAGAATCACTTCTTCGGCGTTTTCGCCGGAAGCGCGTTCCACGAGCGAGTCAATTTCAAGATTGGACGGGCCGATTCCGTCCATCGGCGAAATGATTCCGCCCAATACATGATAAAGTCCGTTAAACTGGTGCGTATTCTCAATCGACATCACGTCTTTAATGTTTTCGACGACACAGATGATTGAAGGGTTTCGGGATGGATTGGAGCAAATATTGCAAACTTCAGTGTCGGAAATATTATGACATACCTTGCAGTGTTTGATCTCAGAACGAAGCTGAATGAGGCTGTTCCCGAAAATTTCCACATCATTTACATCTTGTTTAAGTAAATGCAAAACAAGGCGTAAAGCCGATTTTCGGCCGATGCCCGGAAGCTTGGCAAATTCGTTAACGGCATTTTCCAATAATCTGGAAGGAAACCGGTCAATGTGCATAGTCCATTTTTTATAGTTGCCTCAAATTTAATGAGTGTAATCGATAAACGGAATATGCAGGCAAATTTCAGGAGTTATTTATTCAGATATTTGGCAACAGTGCTCAAAACATCGTCCATCCTGATTGGTTTTACCAACACATCGTTGCATCCGGCTTCCATGCATCGTTGGCGGTCTTCGGCCATTGCATAAGCGGTTTGTGCAATAATCGGGATATCTTTGTTCTTTTCCCTGATCTGGCTTGTTGCTTCGTAACCGCTGATTTCTGGTAACTGGATGTCCATCAGAATGAGGTCGACTTTATCGCTGTTGAAGAGCTTCAATACATCAATTCCATCCTTCGCCCAAAGTATTTGTGCGCCTGTTCGTTGCAGGATACTTTGCAGGTACTCGAAGTTGTAAGGCGTATCTTCGGCTACCATGATGGTGAAGTCAGTAAAATTGTATTTTGAATGGGGCGCCGGCTTTGCCGGTTGCCTTACCAGCGGAATTTTTATTTTATCGTATGGCAGGGTGACGTAAAAAATACTGCCTTCTCCTTCAACCGATTTAACAGTGATGTCGCCTCCCAAAAGGATGGCCAGGTCTTTACTAATCGACAAGCCCAAACCCGAGCCCTGCTGGTTGCTTGTGCCAGTTTCGTCGCTGTATGTAAACCGTTTGAAAATGTTTCTCATTCTTGCAGGGGTGATGCCCGATCCGGTGTCGGAAACAAAAAACTGAAGTTTGTTTTCGTTCAGGATACCGTAACCAATTTCTATCAGTCCACGATCGGTATGATTCAGCGCATTCATAAAGAGGTTATTCAGAATTTGCCGTAACCGATATGGATCGGTAAAAATTACATCGTGATGTACCTCTTCTGGTACCTGAAAATTGATTTCCAGATGCTGTTTGTCACGCCTTTTCAGGAAGTTATTGTATGTCATTTCCAGTTCAGAGAAAAGTTCTTCCAGCGAGCAGGCTTCCTTTTTTATTTTCAGTTCATTGGCTTCAATTTTCGAAACGTCGATGATGTCGTCGATAAGCCTCAGTAAACTTTGGCTGTTTTCTTCGATGATGTCGGTGTATTTTGCTCTTTTTTGAGGTGGAAGGTTTTCGTTCTTCACCAATTCACTAAATCCGATAATTGTATTTATGGGCGTCCTGATTTCGTGGCTCATGTTGGCCAGAAAGTGATTCTTATAATTGTTAGCAGTTTCTGCATCAAGTTTTGCCTTTTTCAGGTCCTTCTCAATTTTTTTCAGATAACTGATGTTCTCGGCAATTTTCACATAATGAGTGATGGTGCCAAAGTCGTTTCTAATGGGCGATATGCTGGCTAGTTCCCAGTAAAATTCTCCGTTTTTTTTACGGTTCTTCAATTCACCCTGCCACTCGTTTCCTGAGCTGATTGTTCGCCACATTTTTTCGTAGAACGTGTGCGGCTGAAATCCTGATTTCAGGATATTTGTTTTTTTGCCCAGTATTTCCTGATCTTTCCATCCGGTGATTTTGCAGAAAGCGGGGTTGCAGTACTCAATAAATCCATCGACGTCTGTA
Organism: Bacteroidota bacterium; assembly: GCA_023393265.1. Taxonomy (GTDB): domain Bacteria; phylum Bacteroidota; class Bacteroidia; order Bacteroidales; family Prolixibacteraceae; genus Aquipluma. The sequence continues at coordinate 36,116 of JAEWME010000188.1, forward strand.
ATAACTACCATGATTGGACTTTGAATGATGGCCTGGTTCAGCTTTTTTAACTCGTTTTCAGATTTTTTTTCCCGCGTGATATCGAAATGTGCGCCCATGATGCGGATGGCTTTACCACTTTCGTCGCGAAGTGCGGTGGCCCGGCTCCTAATCCAGATGTAGTTGCCGCTTTTATGTTTTAGCCTGAACTCGGCTTCATACAATAGCAGCCCGCTGTTGATAAAGCTGTCCATGAAATGAACCATGCGGTCTTTGTCTTCGGGATGGAGTAAATCTTCCCAGACTGAAAATTTATTGGGTAGTTCGTCCGGATAGTAGCCCAGCATCGATTTCCAACGCTTCGAATAAAATGTTTTTCCTTCAGCCACCATGTAATCCCAGATACCAAGGTCGGCAGCTTCGGTTGCCATCTCATAGCGTGTTTCGCTTTCGGTAAGCTGCTCTTCAATTGCTTTATATCCGGTAATGTTCTTCAGAATAAGCAGAACAGACTGCAGTTGGTTTACCGGGTCTGTTTCGGGTGTGGCGGTTACATTCCACCATGTTTTCTTCTGCCCGACAGTCAGGCTTATTTCCTTGTCTTTTTGCTTTTGTGATTGGAAAGTTCTGGAAACCAATTCTACAAATACTTTGGTTTTATCTCCAAAAATCTGGCTTTCTTCAATGGTTTTTCCGACGACGTTGGAGGCTTTCGCTTTTAGTCCTGAACTGATGTTGGATGAAGCGTAAGAAACCTGCATATCGGGGTTTATCCTGATCAGTATCTCCTTCATCTTTTCAGACAAAGATTTCTCCTGAAGTTTCTCGGTTCTGGGAGATTCCTCGAAGCTGAGAATGGTGTATCCGCTAATCGGTGTTACAGCTATAGTAAGGTCGGTGCTCTTTTTTTCGTAAAAAAGATGCCTGATTTTGCGTTCGCTTACAGCAGGGAGCACTTCGTTTTCGAAAAAGAAGCGCAGGTTCTTCTTCAGACTTTCTGTTAACTGAACCAGGTCGCCCGAAAGATTCAGTTTTTCTTTTCTTAGGATCTGTTTAACTGCTCCTGAATATTCTTCAATTTGCAGGTTGTCGTTAAGTTTGATGTATCCTGAGAAATATTCCGTTATATCACTGGATTCAAGCATAATGGCCTTTTATTGTGTTTAGGTACTTTAAAGTTACAGAAAAATACATTGCAAACATAATGGTGATGTGATTTTTATCAGATCGTCCATTTTCGGCATGTAAACACAAATTAGCTATAACAATTGATCTGACCAAAGTGCTCAGTACAAAAATCTTTTGATTTTGTGTGTTGGCGTCTTTTCGAAAGGAACAGGCTGTAAAACAACTCGTTGTATCTGTGAAAATTTATTGAGTTCGGTATTTACTTTATGCTGTATCTCGGCCAGGATTTCGTCAACTTTCTCATTGACAAAAGAAACGGCTTCCGATTTCATGTCCTTGTATTTGCGATCCAGTTCTTCCATATTGAGGTGAACGAGGGCCACAAGGCGACCCTTTTGCTGAATCACCAACGATTCGAGCACATATTCCATTCGGTTGATAACCGATTCAATTTCTTCCGGATAGATATTCTCGCCACTCGACCCGACAATCATATTTTTCATTCGGCCTTTGATATAGAGCTTGCCGTCTTTGTCGAAACAGCCGAGGTCGCCGGTTTTTAACCAGCCGTCTGCCGTAAAAGCATCTTTCGTGATTTCGGGTTCTTTGTAATAGCCAAGCATCACATTGTCGCCTTTTGCCTGAATTTCGCCGAGGCCGGTTTGCGGATCTGCATTTGAAATACGCAGCTTAACGCCTTCCATGGCCGTGCCGGTCGACAAATAGCGGGTTTTGCCTACTCCCGCCCCTGCCAGCAATGGCGACGATTCAGTCATCCCGTAGCCAATGGCGAGTGGAAATCCGGCTTCCATCAGGAAACGTTCAACTTTGTTGTCGAGCTTTGCCCCGCCAACGCCGAAGAATTTTAGTTCTCCGCCAAAAGTTTTATATAGTTTTTTCCCGGCAACTTTGTGAAGTATTTTTCTGAAAGGAGCTGTCTTGTATAGGTTCCTCGTGATAAACCTTCCGTTTATCTCGGGAAGAATCTTTGATTTGTATATTTTTTCGATAATGAGTGGAACGACCAGCATGATTGTTGGTTTCACTTCCTGAAGTGCTGCCAGCAGAACCGAAGCAACCGGCGGTTTCCGGAGATAATAAACGGCTGCACCATATTTTACCGGAAGAATAAGTCCGAGTGTATTTTCGAATGTGTGCGACAATGGTAAAACCGACAAAAAACGATCGTCGGGCGAAATATTCTGAATCTGAAAACTTTGTTGGGCAGTCCAGACAATGTTTTTGTGCGAGAGCATCACGCCTTTCGATTTCCCGGTGGTTCCTGAAGTATAGATGATGGAAGCCACTTCATTCTCTTTTACATCGATGTACGAAAATTGGTTTTCATCCATAGTCTCTGCCAATGGAATTTCCGGATGATCAATTACGCTGAAGTTGTCAATCAGAATGGCTGTCAGTTCGTCCATTTCGCTGATTTTTGAATACAGCGATTCCGAAACATATGCAACCGAGCAATCGGAATGTGTGATGATGTTTTTTACCTCATTTGCATGAAAATCAGGAAGAATAGGGATAGCAACGGCGCCAATTATGCTAATTGCAAAAAAAGCTGTTCCCCATTGCGGCATGTTTTGGCTTAAAATGGCAACATTGTCACCTTTTTTTACACCCAAAGCCTGAAGCTGAAGCGCTGCCTGCTTCACTTTTATTTCAAGTTGCTGATAAGTGAGGGTGTCTTCTCCTACAAAAATCAATGACTGCTGATTGGCAAAATCTCTGAAAGTGGCCTGCAACATAGCAGGGATAGTTAACGTTTCCAAAGTCCTCATATCCATCCTAAAAAAATCCGAAATATTTGATTTGAGTTAAACGCCTCAAAATTACGGAAATGTTCCTTTTTTTTGTTCTTTATAATCAACTATCGTGCAATAATAGAGAATAATCAGCATTTTTCGAAGGTTTTTTCGAATTCTGGAATTGGTGCGTCGGAGATTTCTTTAAATGGTTGATTCATAATTTGTTTTTGTGTTTTTTATTCAATCGGCTTTTACCAAATGAAGGGTTATTTTTTTGTAAATTAATCTGGCAGAATGTCTGAAAGGGCTCTTAAATAATGTAAATTTGAATGGAAATGGATCATTTGGTTACTGTACAAAAAACAGCAGTTTTTATTGAATCAGCGTTTCGGACCGAAGGTAGTGGACACGACTGGTTTCATATCGACCGGGTGAGAAAAATGGCGCTTCGCCTCGGTGCTTTGGAGGGGTGCGATCTTTTTATTACCGAGATGGCAGCGTTGCTTCATGATCTCGATGATTGGAAGTTGGCCGGGGAAAGTAAGGCCCGGTTGCCAAAAGCGACGAAATGGCTTGCAGGAATAGGGCTTGATGAAAATGTTGCTGCGAAAATTCTGGAGGTAATTGAAGAGGTATCGTTTAAAGGTGCCGGAATTGAAACGCCGGTGAGGACACCAGAAGCTGCTGTTTTGCAGGATGCTGACCGGCTGGATGCCATTGGTGCCATCGGAATTGCGCGCACCTTTGCTTATGGCGGGCACAAGAGCAGGCTGATTTACGACCCGAATATTGCGCCCGTGTTACATGGCAATTATCACGAGTATAAAAGCAGTACGGCGCCTACGATTAACCATTTCTACGAGAAATTATTGTTGCTCAAAAACCGAATGAATACCAAGTCTGCCCAACTTATTGCTGAAGAAAGACATCGTTTTATGGAAATTTTCCTGGAACAGTTTTTTGAAGAATGGTCGGCCGCACAATAGAAACCAACGAACAAAAACATTTTGACTATGAAAATTGAACATTTGGCAATTTGGACACGAGACCTGGAAGGAATGCGTAACTTTTATATGCATTATTTCGATGCCATGTCGGGACCCGATTACTTTAATCATTCCAAAGAATTCAGGTCTTATTTCTTGTCATTCGAAGGCGATTGCCGCCTTGAACTCATGGAAATGCCCACTGTTTCGGCCAACCGAAACGACTATCACAAACATGTAACCGGAATCGCGCATCTGGCCTTTAAAGTTGGCTCCCGCGAAAAGGTGGACCAGATCACTGAAAAATTGAGACTGGACGGATTTGAAGTCATCAGTCACGGTCGCACAACCGGCGATGGTTATTATGAAAGTTCTGTGTTCGATCCGGAGAAAAACCGGATTGAGATTGTTGCCTGAAAGGGCTAAGATTTACTTTCGCCGCGGAAGGTTTTCGGCGGCATACTGCAACTGACTGTACCACTCTTCGCCATATTTGCGAACGAGTGGTTCTTTCAGAAATACCCACAGCGGCAGTTTTTGTGCTTTTCCGCAATCGCGGCCAGGCTTGCAAATATCGATCTCCTGATAATTCACCGCATCAAACCTTTTATATTCGGTAATCCTGATAGGAAAAAGATGACACGAAACCGGTTTCCTGAAACTGATTTTGCCTTCGATAAATGCTTTTTCGATGCCGCATTTGATGATGCCGTTTTCTTCGAACGTATAGACACACTGGCGGTTGTTAAACAGCGGAGTAACCAGGTCGCCGTCGAGATCGACCACGGCAAATCCTTGCTTGCGCACTTCCTCACGATGTGATTCGGAAAGGTTTTCTTCGAATATCGGATAGGCTTCTTTAATAGCTTCAACTTCCTCGGCGGTCACTGGTGCGCCAGAGTCACCCTCCACACAGCAGGCGCCTTTGCACTTCAGTAAATCGCAAAGAAATTTTTCTTCCAGAATATCTAAACTAACAATGGTGCGTCCGATTTCGAGCATGGTCGGTCAAATGAAGAGGCAGTCCGAAAAGTCATGAATTTTGTCATCCTGAACTTGTTTCAGGATCACAATACATTGCGCATCAGATCCCGAAATAAATTCTGGATGACCCTGTTCTTATGCAAGTTGACTTTTCGGACTGCCTCTAATTAGTGTATAGCGAATTATTTTTCAATCAAAACTTTGCCTGTCATTTCAGCAGGGATTTCGAGGCCCATGATTGAAAGCAGGGTAGGAGCCACATCGGCCAGGATACCGTTTTTCAGCTTTACGTTTTTATTTTCAGAAACATAAATGCACGGAACCGGATTCAACGAGTGGGCGGTGTTGGCCGATCCGTCAGGATTTACTGCATTGTCAGCGTTTCCGTGGTCGGCAATAATAATCACATCGTACCCGCCTTTTTGAGCAGCTTCAACCACATCTTTGGCGCATGAGTCAACCGCCGTCACCGCTTTGTAAATGGCATCGTAAACACCGGTGTGTCCAACCATGTCGCCGTTTGCAAAGTTGAGGCAAACAAAATCGGCTGTCTGGTTCAGTAATTCAGGAACGATCAAATCGCGGATTACCGGAGCCGACATTTCAGGCTGAAAATCGTAAGTCGGAACTTTAGGCGATGGAGCCAGCAATCTTTTTTCTCCGGGGAATTCTTCTTCGCGGCCACCGCTAAAGAAGAAAGTTACGTGGGCATATTTCTCTGTTTCTGCAATGCGGATTTGTTTCAGTCCGGCTTTCGAAACAATTTCGCCCATGGTATTGGTCAGGTTTTCCTTGTCGAAAATAACGTGGACACCTTTGAAATCGGCTTTGTAGTTGGTCATGGTGTACCACTGCAATGGCATGGTCTTCATTCCGAAGTCGGGAAGATCCTGCTGTGTGAAAGCAATGGTTGTCTGACGTAAACGGTCGGTACGGAAATTGAAACAGATTACCACATCGTTTTCCTGAATGGTTGCCAGTGGTTTACCATCCGCATCAACCATCACGATCGGTTTCAGGAATTCGTCGGTAACGCCTGCATCATACGATTCCTGGATTGATTTCAGGATGTCGGTTGATGGGGTTCCTTTTCCTTCGGTGTAAAGGTCATAAGCCAGTTTCAGACGATCCCAGTTTTTGTCGCGGTCCATACCGAAGTAACGACCAATAAGTGAAGCAAATTTACCATTGGTGCCTTTCAATCCTTTCAAATCTTCTTCAATAAAACCGTATCCCGAGCGCGGGTCGGTGTCGCGGCCGTCTGTTAATCCATGAATGAAAATATTGTCGAGTCCGAATTCGGTTCCGATCTGGCAAAGGGCAATCATGTGCGAACTGAGCGCGTGCACACCGCCGGGTCCAATCAAACCAATCAGGTGGACATTCTTCTTGTTTTCTTTGGCGTAGGTGAATGCCTTCACGATTTGCGGCTCTTTGGCCAATGTATTTTCGCGAATTGCTTTGGTAATTTTTACCATATCCTGGTACATCACGCGGCCGGCGCCGATGTTGAGGTGACCCACTTCCGAGTTACCCATTTGTCCGTCGGGCAACCCGACATTTTCGCCACAGGCCATCAACTGAGAATGCGGATAATTGGCATTCAGGTAGTCCATGAAAGGAGTTGGGGCGGTTGCCACAATGTCTCTTTCCGAACCGTCGCCAAGACCCCATCCGTCGAGGATCATTAAAAGTGTTTTCTTATGTGTTGCCATAATTTATACTCGTTTTAAATAGTGAACAAATTTGCGGTACAAAAATATCTTTTTTTCTCCTGATTTTACGGCTCAGGAAACGATGCACCATCGGAATTAACAATTTACTTTTATTGTGGTTTTGAGAAATTTCTACTCCTGTTAGTTTTGGTTTTATTCTATTTTCCGAAAAGCAAAAAATCCGGTAACGCACAGTGGCCTACCGGATTTTGGTTATTGGATTATCTCCAATGCTTTATTTTGCTTCGCTGAAGTTGATTGGGATGAGCAATTTGATGCTGAAATTTCTACCCATGTTGTAAACGCCTGATCGTCCGGTTGCGTAATTCGGCTCGGCGTATTTCAATCGGCTCAGGTGACTTTGATATGCCGTGTCGGCCAGGTTTTGCCCAACAACAACAAGCGAAAACCTTTTTTTACCACCGGCAAAAAAGTCGGTTCCGGCACCCATATTTAGCAA